>JBDTAT010000184.1:0-4640 GCA_039924505.1 Bryobacteraceae bacterium | reverse complement strand
GGAGGCTTTGCGCGCGGCGCACGGCAAGCTTCCCGTGAATGTGAAATTTCTCATTGAGGGAGAAGAAGAGGTCGGCGGGGAATCGATATCGCAATTCGTCGCGCAAAATCCGGAAAAGCTGAAGGCGGATGCCGCGCTGGTTTCCGATACCGCGCTCTACGCCGACGGCATTCCGACTCTGTGCATCGGCCTGCGCGGGTTGATCTATCTCGAAGTGGAAGCCACCGGTCCGTCGCGCGATTTGCATTCGGGCTTGTATGGCGGCGCCGCGCCCAACGCCGTCCATGGTCTCATCGAATTGCTGGCAAAAGCGAAAAACGCCAGCGGCGTAATCCAGATTCCCGGCATTTACGACGATGTCGAGCCGCCCGCTGCGGCGGAAAAGCGGAGCTGGGCCAGCTTGCCTTTCGACGAGCGGGAATTTCTGGCAAACGAAGTCGGCGCCACGGAGCTGACGGGCGAGCCGGGCTATTCCGTGCTCGAACGGATCTGGGCGCGTCCAACGCTCGAAGTCCACGGCATCGCCGGCGGATTCACCGGCGCTGGCTCGAAAACGGTGATCCCGTCAAAGGCCACCGCCAAGGTCAGCTTCCGTCTGGCGCCGCGGCAAAATCCGGAAAAGGTGATCGCTGCATTCCGCGACTTCGTGCGGACCCACACGCCGGCGGGCATTCAGACGGAAGTGCGCGTCCTGAATTCCGCGCCGGCCGTGATGGTGAATCCGGATCATCCAGCTATTCAAGTGGCCGCCCGCGCGTTCAGCGAGATGCTCGGCCGGCCTACCGTTTTCGTCCGCAGCGGCGGCTCCATTCCTATCGTCGGCGATTTCGCGGCGCACCTCGGCATCCCGTCCGTTCTCATGGGGTTCGGTCTGCCGGATGATGGACTGCACTCGCCGAACGAAAAATATCGGGTCGAGAATTATTACACCGGAATCAGGACGATTGCCCACTTCCTTGAACAGTACGGAGGGTGACGCCGCTCATCCGGGGCGGTCGTCCGCCTCCGATAGCGTAGTGCGATCGGCCGGCGTGGTGTCGCTCGCCGTGATGATGAGCCGGATAACCGGCTTGATCCGTGAAAGCGTAATGGCGCGCCTGTTCGGCGCAGGCCTTGTCTATGACGCGTTCATGCTCGGGTTCCGCATCCCGAATTTGACGCGCGATCTGTTCGCCGAAGGCGCCCTGTCGTCGGCGTTCGTGCCCACGTTCACCGAGTACCTTTCCACCAAGAGCAAAAAAGAAGCCGCGGAATTGGCGAACCTGGTTGCGACGGCGCTGATCGTGGTGGTCGGAGCCTTCTGCGCGCTGGGCGTGATTTTCAGCCCGCAACTGGTGCGCCTGCTGGCGCCGGGCTATGAGGAAGTGCCGGGCAAGTTCGCGCTCGCCGTCACGATGACGCGCGTCATGTTTCCGTTTCTGCTGCTGGTCGCGCTGGCCGCGCAGGCGATGGGCATTCTGAATGCGTGCAATCAGTTTGCGGTGCCCGCGCTGTCGTCCACGTTTTTCAATCTCGGCTCGGTGGGATTCGGCGTCCTGCTCGGCTATTTTGTCGGCCCGCATATCGGCATTTCGCACATCTACGGGATGGCGCTCGGCGTCGTGCTCGGCGGCGCACTGCAGCTTGCCTGGCAAGTTCCGAGCCTGCGCCGCGCCGGCTTCGTCTTCCGGCCGGCGTGGAACTGGTCGCATCCGGGCTTGCGCCAGATTCTGCGCCTGATGGGTCCGGCGATTATCGGCAGCGCGGCGGTGCAGGTGAACGTGATGGTGAACACCAACTTTGCCTCGCGCATCTCCGATCCGCTGCGCGGATTGGACGGTCCGGTAAGCTGGCTGAGCTACGCGTTCCGTTTCATGCAGCTTCCCCTCGGCCTGTTCGGAGTGGCGATGGCGTCGGCCACGCTGCCGTCTATTTCGCGCAGCGCCGCAGCCGGAAAAATGGACGAGTTCCGCCGGACATTGTCGCGCTCGCTCGGCATGGTATTCCTGCTCACGATTCCATCGTCGGTGGGTCTGGTGGTGCTAGGGAAGTCGATCATCGGCGCGGTCTATCAGGGCGGCAAGTTTCACGTCTACGACACAGAGCGCACGGCAATGGTGCTCTCCTGCTACGCGCTGGGATTGGCCGGTTACGCCGCGCTGAAAGTGCTGTCGCCTGCCTTTTACGCGCTACAGGATGCGCGGACGCCGGCCATTGTCAGCCTGATTTCGATTGCCATTAACTACGCCGCGGTCTCATCGATGGTGGATGTCGCGGACCTCGGTCTGGTCGGCCTGCCGCTCTCCACTTCCGCCGTCGCGCTGTTCGGATTCATCACGCTGTTCGTGATTTTGCGGCGGCGCATCGGCGGCATTTACGGCCGCAGCCTTGCCACCGGCGTCGCAAAAGTTTTGGCCGCGTCGGCGGTAATGGGCGCCGCGGCGTGGCTATCCAGCCGGTACATGACAGCCCATATGGGGATTTCGCAATTCGCGCGATTGGCGGATTTGGCGGTGTCGATCCCGATCAGTCTGGCGGTTTTTTATGCGGCTTGCCGCGCACTCCGCGTCAGTGAACTGGATGCCGCTGTCCGCGCGCTGACGGCGCCCATTCTGCGCCGGTTGCGGGTGTGACGCCGTAAATTAGTCCGGTTGCGCCACCGCGATCAAACGTTTCGGTGTTTTTCCAACTGGAATCCGCGCAATTTCCTTATGCGTAGCGGGATCGATTACGGAAACCGAGTCCGCTCCCGCGTTCGAGACGTAGCAACGCGTTCCGTCCGGAGTGAACGTCATCCAGTCGGGGCCGGAGCCGACCGGTACGCTCCATTCCAGCTTCAGAGCCGGAAGCGAGTAAACGTAAACGGCGTTGTTCAGAAGGCTATCCACCCACAGCGTTTTTCCATCCGGCGCAATGGCCATCCCGTGCGAAAAAGTAAACGGAATTAGCGGCTTGGCATCGGGCGGCGCAGGCGGCAACAGAACTTTGCCGGTCACTTTACGCGCCGCATAATCGACGATCTCGAATCCGTGCAGGTTTGAGAGCTGCACGAACAGCCGTTTCGGCGTCCCATCCGCACCCGCTTCAATCGCGACCGGACGTGGAATGCCGCCGAGCGGAATGGTAAATGCCGCCTTTTCCGTTTTGATATCGATGGCGGTGATTTTGTGATCGCCCATCGACGTGGCTAACATGTACTTGCCATCCGGCGTGCAGTAGACGTTGTGCGGATTGCGGCCGACGGGAATGCTCTTGGCCTTGGTCAGCGTTGCCGTATCCACCACATCCACCCACGATTCCTGCCGGATGCAGACGTAAACGCGCTTGCCGTCGGGCGTGATGGCGACGTTGTTCGGCCGCGTGCCGAGCGGGATTTTCTTGATCGTCTTTCCGCTTCGGCCATCGACGACGTCCATCAGATTGTCGCCCTCGCTGCTGATGTAGAAGCGCGACCGGTCGGGCGATGGAACAATGCCGTGGGGATTCATCGACACTTTCCACTCGCCCACCACTTTGTTCGTAGCCGGATCGATAATGCTGATATTGTCGCCGCCGGAATTGGTGACGTAAACGCGAACCGAACCGGCAACCAGCGGCACGCTGAGCAAACAAAACAGAAGATGTTTCATGACGATCTACACAGCCGGCGATTCGATGCGGACGATCCAGCCTGCGTTCGGACTGCCGCTATCTTTCGCGCCGGGCGAGATGCCGGCGTCGCAATAGTAGAGATGTTTCTCGTAAAGGTCCATGCCATGCGGATCGGGATCGTGCCCCTTGGTGAGCTTAATCTCATCCAGCACGCGGCCATCTTTAACGTTCAGTTTTTGGATGACGTAATCGTTCGAAAACATTACCCACATCCCTGGCGGTTCCCAGGCCAGACCATGCGGCCGCGTCAACGCGATGGGAATTTTGTGCATCACGTGAAAATCTTTCGCGTCCACTTGCACGATAGCTTTCCACTTGAAGCAGGTCATCCACAACGCGCCGTCGACGTAGACACAGCCGTGGACGCCGCCGCCATCGGGCACCGGATAGCGGGCCACAGTTCGGCCGGTTTCCGGATCCACTTTTACGATCTCGCCCGATTTTGCGTCGGTGGGCCTGGGCGCGCGGCCGACGGCTTTGCCGTTCGCCGACATCCACAGAAATCCGCCGCCATAGGCGATGCCGCTGGTATTGGACGATTCCGTGTCGACTTTCTTCAACACCGAGCCGGTTTTCCAATCGAGCAAGTAGGCGCGGTCGGTGGTTTGTTCGCCGACCCAGAGACCTTCGGGGGTCGATTCCAGCGCGTTTGGATGCCCGTCGGGCGAGCGAAACATTTTCTTGATTTTGACGGGGCGGGCGCCGCGCGCCAACCCCGCCGCCGCTAGCCCGGCCAGAAATCCGCGTCGATCGATCATGAATTTATCCTCGCGTTACAGACCGCTCCCTTGCGGTCGCGGCTCGGTTTGTCGCGGCTCGTTTCGATTCGACCGCGGTTTGGTTTGATCCGACCGCGGGTTATACGTGCTCGGGCACCACGTAGGGCTTCCGGTAGACCGGCCGCGTCTTCATGGCGTTCGCTTCGCGGTCGTGGAAGTCTTCCGTCTTCGGGTCCCATTTCAACGACCGGCCCAACCGGTAGCTGATGTTCGCCAAATGCACAAGTTTCG
>JBDTAT010000183.1:0-2570 GCA_039924505.1 Bryobacteraceae bacterium | reverse complement strand
GGCGCGAATTTCATCTACAACTCGCTGCAGGTGCAATTACGGAAGCAGATGGCCAAAGGCGGCCTGATCAGCGCTTCGTACACGTGGTCGAAGGCGCGCACCGACGCCAGCACCTACAGCGAGCAGCCACTGAACAGCTACAACGCGCGCGCCGATTGGGGACCATCGAACTACAACCGGAATCAGATATTCGTGTTCAGCTACGTCTACCCGCTTCCGTTCTGGCAAAACGGGCAGGAGTGGTATAAGAAGGTCCTGGGCGGATGGCAGGTCTCCGGGATCACGCAGATTCAATCCGGACTTCCAGTGAACGTCACGCTACAAGGCGACGTCGCCGGAATTGGAATCACCGGAACGGACCGGCCGAACATTTCCGGAAGCGTCTATCAAAGCGGGGGCGGAACGCAATTCCTGAACCCGGCGGCGTTCGCAACGCCACCGCTGGGAACCTTCGGAAACCTGGGACGGAACGCAATATTCGGCCCCGGCACCAACAACTGGGACGCGTCCTTGCAAAAGGGTTTCCCGCTGGGTGAGCGCGTCCACCTGGATTTCCGCGCTGAGTTCTACGACTTCCCGAATCACTTGTCCTATTCCAGCATTTCGACCACGGTCGGCTCGTCGAACTTTGGCCAGGTAACGGGCGCGACCGATCCGCGAACGCTGGAATTTGCGCTGCGGCTGAGCTTCTGAAGTATCGGGGGCGGCACTGCGCCGCCTCCCTTCGCGTTTCTACTCTGCGTCAGCCGACATGTACACCGGCAATATCGACGTTTGAGTGGCGCCCTTCAACCACTACGATCCCGCTGGGAGTGACGTGGTGTTTCTTGTCGAGTTCCTTATCGTAGCCGATGCTCTCGCCTGCCTCTACGTGTACGTTCTTATCGAGAATCGCGCGGTGGACCTTGGCGTGACGGGCGATATCGCAATTGTCGAAGATAACCGAATCCGTGACCATCGCGCCGGTGTGAATACGCACGCCGCGGCCGATGATGGAGTTGCGCACTTCGCCGCCCGAAAGAATAGCGCCGCCCGAGACGATGGAATCTATCGCCTGTCCGCGGCGGCCGGCTTCATCGAACGTAAACTTGGCGGGCGCATCGGAGTAACCGGCCGTGCGCAGGGGCCACTGGCGATTGTATAGATTCAGCGCGGGCAGCACGGAGCGGAGATCCATGCTGGCATCGTAGTAGGCGTCGATGGTGCCGACATCGCGCCAGTATGCCGCCTGGCCTTCTGGATCGCCCGGGATATGGTTGGACTGGAAATCGTAGGCGAACAGGTTAGCCCGTTCCACCATGGAAGGTAAAATATCGCGGCCGAAATCGTGCGTGCTCTCTGGATCGTGAGCGTCCGCGCTCAACTCACGCAGCAGCACGGAAGTGGAAAAGATGTAGTTTCCCATCGACGCGAAAACGCGCGAGGGATCGCCCGGCAAACACGGCGCGTTGAGATTCTTTTCGTGAAATCCGCCGATACGGCCATCGGCGGCGGTTTCGATGACGCCGAATTCGGCGGCCAACTCGCGCGCGACCGGGATGGCTGCAACCGTGGCGTCGGCCTTCCGTCGCATATGAAAGTCGATCATCTGGCGAAGATCCATGCGGTAGATGTGATCGGCGCCGAAGATGGCAATCAGATCCGGCGCAGCCTGCTCCACCAGGTTCACGTTCTGGAAGATCGCGTCGGCGGTGCCGCGATACCACGCCTCGCCGGCGGAGCGCATTTGCGCCGGCACCGGAATAATAAAGTGACTTTTCAGCAACCCGCTGACTTCCCAGCCATCGCGCAGGTGTTGCAGCAGCGACTGGCTTTTGAACTGGATGAGCACGTAACAGGAATAGATTCCGGAATTAATCAGGTTGCTGAGGACAAAGTCTATAATGCGGTAGCGTCCGCCGAATGGAACAGCCGGCTTGGCGCGTTCCTTCGTGAGCGGATGCAGACGGGTTCCCTTGCCGCCTGCCAGAACGAATGCGAGCACTCGCAATTCCATGCCTGGAAACCTCCGTGACCGATTTTCAAATGCCGGGTTCTAAATTCTGTACCTGCCCATTTTGTCAGCGCACCGGGCGGGACGCAACACGAGACGCGGACGGGGCGCCGGCGCGGCCGGCCCCGCACACGATACACTGCGTAAGAATATGACCGATAGCCGCCGCTGGGGCATTGTCTGCCTGCTGATGTTCGGGATGATGATCGCCTATGTGGACCGGGCAAACATCTCCGTGGTGCTCGCGACGCCGGATTTCAAAGCGCTGTTTCACTTAAGCGACCGGGAGCGCGGAACCATTAATTCGTCGTTCTTCTGGTCCTACGCGCTGCTGCAAATCCCGGCCGGTTTTCTGGTGGACCGCTTCGGCGTGAAGACGCCGTATACGATCGCATTTCTGTTGTGGTGTTTGGTCTCGGCGGCGACCCCTATGGTGGGAACGATCGAACAGTTGCTGCTGCTGCGGATTTTACTCGGAGTGGGAGAGTCGCTCGTCACGCCGGCGAGCCTCCGCTGGATTCGCTACAACATCGAAGAGGCGCGGCGGGGCACCGCGCTGGCAATCTACTTCGCGGGA
>JBDTAT010000182.1:0-3189 GCA_039924505.1 Bryobacteraceae bacterium | reverse complement strand
ATGCGTTCGATATCGAGGTGCGGGACGCGCTGATCCGTGTGAAGCTGAACGGGCATGTCGTCTCGGAATCGGCGGGCGACCCGGCGCGGAGAAAAACGGGACCGGTCGGGTTGCAGTTGCACGATGGCACGTCCATTGCCATGTTCCGGCACATCCGCATTAAGGTAGTGAAATAGGGATTCACCGCCGGGCCGCGAAAAACTCCTGTAATAGCGCGGTGGATTCGGCCGCCAGCACGCCTTCGACGATCTCCACGCGATGATTCAGCAGATCGGAATCGGCGATGCGGAATTTGCTGCGGACGCCGCCGAAGCGCAGATCGCGGGCGCCGAAAACCAGCCGCGCGATTCTAGCGGCGACCAGCGCGCCGGCGCACATCGCGCAGGGTTCGAGCGTGACATATAAGGTTGCCTCCGGAAGGCGGTAGTTGGCGGCGGCGCGAGCGGCCTGACGCAGCGAGAGAATCTCGGCATGGGCGGTCGGATCGGCGGAGGACACCGGCGAATTGCAGCCGGAACCGAGGACCTCGCCATTACGGACAACCAAGGCGCCGACGGGAACCTCCCCGGTCTGGGCGGCACGGCGGGCAAGTTCCATCGCCTGGCGCATGAACTCTTCGTCGATCAAGTGCCGCTGTTCGTCCATGAAAACCGTGCGTTCGCCGATTGCAGCGGGATGCCGGACCCGCCTACCCCTTAGAATATACGTATGGTTCGTTATCTGCCGCTTGTGTGGAAGAACAGTCTGCGGAACCGGCGCCGCAGCATTTTGACGGTTTTGAGTCTCGCGGCGTCGCTTTGCCTGCTGGGGCTGTTGCTGGCGTTGTATCACGGGCTGTTCATGGCGACGCCGACTCCGGCGCAAGCGTTGCGTTTGATCACGCATCACAAGGTTTCCCTCGCGCATCTGATGCCTGTGGCCTACCGCAACAAAATCAAATCGCTTCCCGGCGTGCGCGAAGTGATGACGATGCAGTGGTTCGGCGGCACATACCGGGACGCGCGCGATCCGGCCAACTTTTTCGCGCGGTTTGCGATTGAACCGTCGCGGCTGTTCACAATCTTTCCGGAAATCGAACTGCCGCCGGATGAGATCCACACTTTTCAAACGCAGCGGACGGCGTGCATCGCGGGCCGCGATCTGGCGAACAAATTCCACTGGAAGCCGGGCGAGCGGATCACCATCGTGGGCGACATTTTCCCGGTGACGCTGGATCTGACTCTGGTGGGGATTTTCGACGGCGATCCGGCTAACGCCAGCACATTGTTCTTTAATCAGGACGCCCTTTATGAAGGGATGCCGGCCGGGAGCGCGTTGAAGAATCTTGCCGGAACGTTTGAGATTCTGGCTGCCAGCGCCGCCGATGTGCCGCGGATCGCCACGGAAGTGGATGCGATGTTTCAAAATGCGCCCGAGCCGACCAAGACCGAAACGGAACAGGCATTCCAGTTGAGCTTCGTGTCGTTTCTCGGGAACGTAAAAGCATTTCTGTTTCTGATTTTCGGGGCCGTGACGTTTACAACGCTGCTGGTTTCGGCGAATACGATCGCCATGTCGGTGCGCGAGCGGGTTCGCGAAGTTGGAATTCTAAAGACGCTGGGTTTTACGAACGGCTCGATTCTGGGGATCATTCTGGGTGAAGCGGCGATCATATCGCTGGTGGGCGGCGCGGTGGGGATGCTGCTGGCTGAAGGGCTGGCGGCGGCGATGCGGGCCGGTCCGGCTTACCTGATCGCGGTCAAAACTCTGACCATCGGTCCGGGCGTCGTTGGGTTATCGCTGGCGCTGGCGGTGGTCATTGGGCTGATCAGCGCGTTGATTCCGGCGGCGAACGCGGCGCGGACTTCGATTATAGATTCACTGGCGTATTCGGGGTAAACAGATGGCGATTCCGATCACATACAACTTGCGCAATTTGACGGTGCGGAAGACGACTACGATCATGACGGCGCTGGGCATCGGACTGACGGTTGCGGTGCTGGTGGCGGTGCTGGCGCTGATAGCCGGCCTGAAGCAGGCATTCCAGGCGACCGGCGATCCGCTCAACGTGCTGGTGCTGCGCAAGGGCGCGACCGGTGAAATCAATAGCGTAGTCACGCGTGAAGTGTTTCAGGATTTGAAATTCAAGCCGGGGATTGCGCGGAACGGGGCTGGCGAGCCGATGGCGTCGCTTGAAGTGGTGACGGTTATCAACTTGTCGAGCGACGCCAACCCGAACGGGATGAACGTGACGGTGCGGGGATTGACGCCCATGGGCCTGGAGATGCGCCCGGGCGTGAAGGTGATCAAGGGACGCTGGTTCCGGCAGGGCCAGCGCGAAGTGGTGGTGGGCAAATCGACGGCGAAGCGATATCCGGAGGCGGGCCTGGGCGGAAAGCTGCGCTTCGGAAAAGGCTCCTGGGAAGTAGTGGGCGTGATGGACGGCGGCCACAGCGAAGTAAACAGCGAGATTTTCGGCGATCTGAATCAGATCAGCGCGGACTTCAACCGGACCGAAAGTCTGAGTTCGGCGCTGCTTCGCGCGACGGACACGTCCGCGGTGCCGGCGCTGGTGAACTCATTGAACGACGACCAGAGGCTGAGCGTGACGGCGGAGACCGAGCGGGCGTATTACGACAGCCAGACCAACTCCGGCGCGCCGATCAAGTATTTAGGAATTTTCGTGGCGGCGATCATGGCCATCGGCAGTTGTTTTGCGGCGATGAACACAATGTATGCGGCGGTGTCGCGGCGCGGCAAGGAGATTGGGACGTTGCGGGTGCTGGGCTTTTCGCGGGCCAGCATTCTGACCAGCTTCTTCTTCGAATCGCTGCTGCTGGCGGGGCTCGGCGGCATCCTCGGGTGCCTGCTGGCGCTGCCGCTTAATAACGTGACGACCGGCATCGGCAGCTTCGCGACGTTCAGCGAAATCGCATTCGAGATTCGAGTCACGCCGGCGGTGATGGCGGTGGGGTTGGGATTCGCGCTGCTGATGGGCGCGCTCGGCGGTTTTCTTCCGGCGCGGGCGGCCGCGAAGAAGGAAATTTTGACGGCGCTGCGGGAGATTTGAGACCTAATCAATGGATGCGGAACTGAAAGCTCTTCGAATCGACCGGAACAAAAAGCGCGTGGACACCGGGCCGGCGTGGCCCCGGTGGATAGCTGCCGCGGCTGTGCTGGCGCTCTTATTGGGTGGCGGCTGGTTTGCGT
>JBDTAT010000181.1:0-2501 GCA_039924505.1 Bryobacteraceae bacterium | reverse complement strand
CGGGCAATATTGTACGGGCCGGCGAACAAATCGTACAACCACAGCCCGGCGCCATAGTAGAGCCGCCCGAATGGCGATGCGATCGGCATCACGAAACCGAGAGGCTCTACCAGATGTGGCGCGATCTGAAGTAAGATGGCGCGCTCGCGCAGGGCCTCACGCACCAGGTGAAATTGCAGGTATTTCAGATACCGCAGGCCGCCGTGAATCAACTGCGAGTTACGGCCGCTGGTACCGGACGCGAAGTGCCGCTGTTCCACGAGGCCAATCTTCAGCGGACGGCCGGCGGTGCGCGCCCGCAGCGCCAAGTCGCGTGCGACGCCCGCGCCATTGATGCCGCCGCCTACTATCAGAACATCGAACGTTTCGTTCTTGAACCGCTCGATATTCCGCTGCCGCGTATCGCGCTCAATCAACGCCGCACCCAGATCGGCGAACTCCAGGCAAGCTGGCCGTCCTGCTGGAGGACGCGCACGTAAGTCCACGTCCCGCCGGGCTCCGCGCCGCGATCGGTGAACTCGAAGCTCGCTTGCGCAGTGCCCGGCCGCGTGGTGTAGATAAATTTGCGGTTCTGGATCAAATCGATCTGCAGAATCGGCCCGGTGCCTGCGACCCGCACAGAATATTGGGGCGCTACTGCGGCGGAAAAACTGTCACCCATGATATAGGTTTTGCCGTTCGATTGAGCGCGAAAATCCAGAATGATGTTATCCGTCGCGCCATAGGTGTGGCGGCGACGGATGGCGTCGACCAATCCTTCGCGAGTGAAGTTTTCCGCCAGCAGGCAGGCATAGCTGATGTGCGTCGACCAATGATCGCTGGACGATTGGACGCCGAGCTTATAACCCTTGGACCACGCGTTCCAAACGAAACCCTTCGGCTCCCATCCGCTTTTCTGCGCGGTTGGATTCAAGGCGGTTGCGGCGCGCGGCGCGCGTTCATACTCATAGCTGGTGCGGTAGCCCTGATAAATTTCGACCAGCGGTTCTATCTCCGGATCGTTGTCGCGCCAGTCGGTGCCCTGGCCGGTGCCGCTCGAATGCGGCATCGAAATGCCATGCGATTGCCGCAGGTAGGCATATAGCTTCGCGGCGCCCTCCGTCCCTTGCATTTCCGCGCGCGAGATGGGCAGCGTGCGCGTGCCACGCTCCGCCCAAACGATGTTGCGATGGCCGTTTGGATACGGCACGCTGCGCTCATAGGCGTAGAGCGGCACGAAGGCGTTGTCCACGAAAAACAGATCCACCAGTTTTTGGTTTTGCCACCATGTGAACTCCTGGTCGTAGCCGTTCTGGTGATCGGTGACGGCCAGGAAATCGAATGCCGCCGAGTCCATCGCGTAGCGGTACGCTTCAATCAGCGATCCATCGTATTTGAAATCCTGGGAAACATCGGTGTGCCGGTGCATGTCGCCGCGGTAGATACGATAGTGTTTGCCGTTGGCTTGAATTGTGCGGCCGCGGACGGCGCGGACGTTCTCAGGCTCATGCGCATGCACCGGGATGGCTTCGGCCGGCGCTTCCTCGAACGGCACAAGCGATTCCGCGCCGATGGATGCCGGCGGTGCGGCGCCTAACCGGGCGCAGTAAATATCGGCCTTGGCCGGGACCATCGTCGCGAAGGGCCGATGATCGGTCATCCACGCGGCCCACACATCGCCGTGCGCATCGCGGGCCAACGCGGCATGCTTCTCGATGGAGCCGGCGCTATCGGGCAAGGGCGCAGGCGCCGCCCAGTTGCGGCCATCGTAGCGTGTGAGAAAGTTCTCCCACTCAATGGGGCTGCCGATGGTGCGGGCGTTGCGACGCGTCCAGTGGCGGAAGATCATGTCCAGCGAGCCGCCGCCGTCGAAGGCAATCTGGGGGTGTTCGGCATTCTCACGCATCTCATCGGGAAAGACGTCGCGCGGCGGCTGCGCCACCTCCATCCAACGTCCGTCCGCGAGCGTTGCCACTCGCACCGAGCGCTGCTGATGAATCGGCGCTGCCAACGGTGTAGGGATCAGAAAGCCTTGATCCTTGGCCCAATTGACGCCGGATTCATCCCACGCCAGCCACGGACGGTTGCGCGCATCGACTGCCGCGGCGACGTGCGCCTGAAAACGCGGGCTGGTGGTGACCGGCTGGATGGGAGACAGTTTACCGTCGCGGAAGCCGCGGAAAAAGATATCGTAGTTGCCGCGATCGTAGCTATCCCAGGCAATATAGGCGGCGCCGTCGGCCGAGGCTGCGACGGCGGGTTCCCAGTCGTTGGCGGGAGAATCGCTGACGCGAAATTCCGGCGACCACACGCCGTTATGGAACCAGCGCAAATAAACATCGCTCTGGCCACTGCGGTAACTTTGCCATACGACGAAAACGTCGCCGCGCGCCGATGCTGACGCGCGATGAAAGGTGTTGGATCCGCCGCCACTCACTTCCACGGGCGATTGCCATTTGCCATTTTGCTTTCGACGTCCCCAAATCCGCCAACGCCGATCGTCACGTTCGCTCCAGAAGACC
>JBDTAT010000180.1:0-2853 GCA_039924505.1 Bryobacteraceae bacterium | reverse complement strand
CACCTACAACCTGGCCTTTTTCGCCCTCTACCTGGCCAGGTTTTAATTCGCGGACAGGCTGCGTAATCGCTAATTCTCTATGGTCGAAACCATTCAATGGACTGACGCGGGCGTCGTGATGATCGATCAGACGCGCCTGCCGCGCGAAACGCAATACGTCACATGCCGCACGTACCGGGAAGTCGCCAGGGCCATCCAAACGATGATCATCCGCGGCGCGCCGGCCATCGGAGTGGCGGCCGCCATGGGCGTCGCTCTCGGTTTCTCCGAAGGCGCCGATTTTGAAACGGTCTGCGGTACGCTCGCCGCCACGCGCCCCACCGCCGTCAACCTGTTCTGGGCCATCGACCGGATGCGCCGTCTCTACCACCGCCTGGGCGGCCAGCCCGTTTCAACGATCCGCGAAAAACTGATCGCCGAGGCCGTGCAGATCCGGTTGGAAGATATCGCCATCTGCCGGGCGATCGGCGATCACGGCGCCGCACTGGTGCCCGCGGGTAACACCGTGCTGACCCACTGCAATGCCGGAGCGTTGGCGACGGCCGGTTACGGCACCGCGCTAGGCGTCATCCGCTCGGCCGTCGCCGCCGGCAAAAATATCGACGTCTTCGCCGGCGAGACGCGCCCGTTTCTGCAAGGCGCGCGTTTAACCGCCTGGGAATTGCAGCAGGACGGCATCCCCACGACTATCATTACGGACAACATGGCCGGCCACTTTCTGCACGCGGGCCGCATCGGATGCGTGGTGGTCGGCGCCGACCGCATCGCCGCCAACGGCGATGTTGCCAACAAAATCGGAACGTATTCCCTCGCCGTGCTCGCCAAGGAGAACAACGTTCCGTTCTACGTTGCCGCGCCTATCTCCACCTTCGATTTGACGCTCGACTCGGGCGATCGCATCCCGATTGAACAGCGCCCTTCCGCCGAAGTCACCCACGTTTTCGGCGTCGCCGTTGCCCCCGAAAACATCGATGTTCAGAATCCCGCGTTCGACGTCACACCCGCCCGCTATGTGACGGCCATCGTCACCGAACGCGGCGTGGCCCGTCCGCCATACGAGCATTCACTACGTCATATAGCTTCGTAAACCGCCGCTACCGCGCCAGCCGGATCTTCAATTACCGCGAAACGCCCCTGTCCGCCCAGGTCCTGGGGAGCGCAAAGGGTGCGGCGCACTCCGTTTTGCGCGAGCTGCTCAAAATCCGCCCGGATTACGCCGCCGGTAAATCGGCGTTGTGCCCGCGCGCATGGCACACGCCCGCAACTGTCTCCCCGCTCTCCGGCAGGTTCATCGAGTAGTCGGCATATCCGCCCATCTCGACTTCCGCGGCGCGCCATCCCACTACCTGGCTATAGAAATCGCGGACCGCTTCCGCGCGCTCCACAGTTAAGTCCATCCAGCCAATCTTGCCCACCTCGCCTGCCTCGGACATCCGTGCCCCCCTCCTCGGATTATGCGCGACCCTGATTCTTCGGCGCGCCGGTCGCCAACAGATTTCAACTGCGGGGCCGGCGCGTCTTGCGGACCGGTTGAATCGCATCCGCCAACTCCGGCCGGATGGAAGGAACGTCCGCGGCGCGCGCCAGCAACATACGGGTGTCGGATAGATGCGCCAGCATCGCTCGGCGGGCCCGGTCCGGCTGCCGGTGAAAAATCGCATCGTAGATCGGCTGATGGTAGGCCAGCGTGTGCTCCCATTCCACCATTCGCGACGTCAACTGGATGCTGGCCCCCATGGCGCGATGGATCAGCGCAAAAATATGCCGGCAAAGCCGGTTGCCCGACGCCCGGAAAATCACCTGATGGAATCGAATGTCGAGATCCACCAATTTTCCTTCCGGGGCATCGCCCGCCCGGGCGCCCGCGGCCATCGCCTCCAGCGAGCCGCGCAAATCGGCGAGGTCCTCCGCAGTTGCGCGCTCGGCCGCCCGCGCCGCCAGTTCGGGTTCGACAATGAGCCGCGTTTCCAGCAACTCGGCCAACGAGATCCCGTCCAGCAGCACCAGAAATTCCAGCGGCTCGGTCAGAATTTCCGACGCCGACGTGCTCAGGTAGGTGCCGTCGCCGACGCGCTGGCGCACCACGCCCAGCGTCCCCAGCACTTTCAGCGCGTGGCGCAGCGACGGGCGGCTAACACCGAATCTCAGCGCCATGTCGCGCTCGGCCGGCAGCTTCGACCCCGGCGTCAGCGCTCCCTGCGCAATCAGGTTCTTAAAGCTGGCAATCAATTGACTGGTAAGGTCGTCCTTTCGATTCGGCGGGCCGGCGGGCCTGGAGCGATTTGCCACCGCATCAGTCTATCGTTGACGCTCCGGCTTGGTCAAATGCAACCGGATACAATTGACACACTTCCGATCGCGATGATAGAGTTGGCAGGATCGATTTTGCTGGAATCGTTCGTTTATTCGCATCCATCGAAACAAATGAAAATCGCGCGCATCGAAGCCTTCCATTTACGCGCCGCTATCTCGCGGAGCTTCGCGTTCTCCCAGCGCGCGTATTCGGAGCGGGAGACCGCGTTGGTCGCGGTCGAGACGGACGGCGGCCTCACCGGCTGGGGCGAAGCGTATGGGCCGGCCGCGCCCGTCAAGGCGGCGGTCGAAGGCTTGTTCGCGCCGTTAATCGGCGGCCGCGATCCGCGCGACCACGAAGATTTATGGCACCTGATGTTTGCGCGCAGCGTCGATCACGGACAAACGGGATCGCTGATCGCCGCGCTCAGCGCGCTCGACATTGCCCTGTGGGATCTGAAAGCCAAGGCTGCGGGAGTTCCGCTCTACCGCCTGCTGGGCGCGGCTCAAACCACGTCGATTCCCTGTTACGCGACGGGCTTGTATTTCTACCCCGGTGAG
>JBDTAT010000179.1:0-6480 GCA_039924505.1 Bryobacteraceae bacterium | reverse complement strand
TCGCGAGGAACGCCTCACCACCGGGAGATGCCGCGGGGGCGGAAATCCTTTCGCGCGCCGCTCGCGGTCCAATCGCAGCCCTTATGGTACACAACGGCGCTGCTGCACCGGGATCGCATTCTCAGGTATGATCGGGAATTAGTATTCAATATCATCCACGAACGATTTATCTTCGCGGCGCGCATCACGCGGAGTCCAGAAAACGGGGTAACGAGTTTGTTCACAAGGCTTTTAGGAATCGTCATATTGGCGGCCGGCGCGGCCTTCGCGCAAATAGGCGGCGGCTATCAAGGGCCGGAGATCCTCAGCCGCAGTGACACGACTGCCGGAGTCCACACCGGCAACACGGTGGGACTGCGTTTTTATGCCGACGTCGCGGGCACCTACGACACCGGATTTACCTTGCTCTCAGTGAATACGCTTGGAAAGCCCGTGCAATTGGGCGGCGCTTACGGCGTGATCGCAAGCGCCGGCGTGTATGGCACGCACGACTGGAGAACGTCGATCCTGAGTCTCGACTATTTTGGCGACTATCGCGAGTACCCGAAAGTCAGCTACATAAATGGCACCGATCAGACGTTGCGCCTCACTTTTCAGCATCAGCTTTCGCGGCACATGTCCCTGAAGTTGACCGAGTCGGCGGGAACCTATTCGTACGCCTTGGCGGGCTTCGGCTTCCTGGCACAGCCGGATGAATTCTCTCCCTCACCCACAAACGCGATTTTCGACAACCGCGTAAGTTTCGGGCAGTCGGGTGTAGACCTGATTTACCAGAAGACCGCGCGTCTCTCCTTCAGCATAGGCGGTGAAGGGAACGCAATACGCCAGCACGCCGCGGGCTTGGTGGGCCTGAACGGTTTCTCCGCGCGAGCCGATGTCGCCTACCGCTTGAATCGCAAGACCACCATCAGCGCCGATTATTCCTATATTCATTACGACTATGAAGGACTGTTTGGTTCGTCCGACGTCCACACGGCGGCTCTCGGTTACAGCCGAACGTTGAATCGCAACTGGCAAGTGGCGTTGCGCGCCGGCGCGTTTCAGGTGGAAACGAAGGGTTTGCAATTTGTCACGCTCGATCCGGCGGTAGCCGCCATCCTGGGCCAGTACAGTACGATAGAGGCATATTACAAAAAGCGAGTCTACCCTCTGGTGGACTTAAAACTGACCGGCAGGTTCCGGCGCTCGCAGTTTTTTCTGTACGCGTCTCAAACCGTGAATCCTGGAAACGGCGTCTACTTGACATCGAGGAATCAAAGTGCGGGGGCCGGTTACACCTATACGGCGACGCGAAAATGGTCGCTGAACGCATCGGGCGGCTACAACGCTCTCCTCAGTGTGGCGCAAGGCATAGGGGACTTCCGGGCTACCACCGGCGGAGGCAGCGCGACCTACGCATTGACGCGAAGCTTGCATGGCATCGCGCGCTTCGAAGGCCGCCACTTCGACGTCGGCTACGCTTCGTTCAAACAAAACAGTTACATGGTGTCGCTGGGAATTGCGTTCAGCCCCGGTGAAGTGCCGCTGACACTCTGGTAGGCGGAGGCCGCATGAGCCCGCTCCGGCTGCTGGTGGTCGATGACGAAACGGCGCTGCTGCAGCTTCTCGCAAAATATTTGACGCGCCTCGGATACGCGGTGGACGCATGCGCATCGGCCGGCGACGCCTGGGACCGGTTTCATCGAGCGCCCGGCAACTACGCGCTGGTGGCCGCGGATCTTACGCTTCCCGATATGCCCGGCGAGGAACTGCTGAGGCGGATGCTGGAGTTGAATCCGCGCGTATGCGTACTGGTATGCAGCGGATATCCCTACGATCCGTCGGACCTGCCGGTTGCGGCCCCGGCCCAGGCCGGCTTTCTGCAAAAGCCTTTTTCACCGAAGATGCTGGCGGAGGCGCTGGAGCGGCTGCTGGCGAAACCGGAAACCACCGGAAGCGGCCCGGAGGCGTAAAGTCCGCTTTTGATTAACTCGCGCAAAATGGAGTGCGGCGCGAAACGGTTCTTTAGAAACCGCTTCCTTGCGATCGCGGCTCGGAAGGGCTGCTCGTGGTGCGCGCAGCACCCTTTGCGCTTCTTAAACGGCGTCTTCGAGCGATGCTTGCAACCGCGCGGCGAAATTCCCGCCCGATTCGGACCACAGCCGGCGGTCTTTAACCGCCAGCCGGTCGTCGGCCTCGTGAACGAAATGCAGCAGGCTGCGGATGTTGGAGCGCACCATGGACAGGCTCTTCCCCGTCTCCGGCTCCGGAAGAAACTGCGTCTCCAGGCCGAAATCGACGCGCAATTGATCGCCTGGGTCGCCCGCGAATTCCGGACCAAAACAGGCGAGCGCGATCCGCGCCGGCGCCAGCTTCCAACCGCCTTCCATACTCCCGCGGCCGGCGGCGTCCGGCGCGCCGTCGAACTGCCAGAGGTCCCACAACGTTTCCAGGCGGCAGGCGCAATCCCCGCCGGCGAACTCGCGGCAGCTCTTCAGAACTTCTTCCAGGTCCACGGGGTGCGGAAACGCCTGTTCCAGCAAAAGCGGCTCCGTGTCGTCAATCGGATGAATCCGGAGCACCGAAGATGTCTCGGCCAAGCGCGAGAACGGGAACAGCCGCAACAGTTTCTCGTAGTGGCGGGGCATCGTAGACGCATCGAATCCCTGGATTCGATAGGAAAGATAAAGTCGATCGGACATCGAGACCTGGATGCTTTCGATTGTACTCTAGAGATATGCTTACCGATCTTGTCCAGATCCGCCGCCTGGGCGAGAAAAAGCGCGGCGAGAACGAGAAGTTCCGCCGCCACCTGAAAACCCGCGAATTCGCCGAGCGGCGCCTGCGCCGGATTGCCGAGGAGATCGAGGAGCAGATCGACTGCACCACGTGCGCGAACTGTTGCCGCGTGGCCACCGTTACCGTCACGGAGCGCGACGCCGAGAAATTGTCTTCGTTCCTGGGCTTGCGTCCGGAAAAGTTTTTGGCGCAGTACACCACCGAGGATCCCGAGGAAGGCGTCATTCTGCGCCGCACCGAACAGGGCTGCGTATTTCTGAACGGCAACGATTGCACGGTGTATGAAGCGCGGCCGCGCACTTGCGTCGACTTTCCCCATCTGGTGCGCGGCGCCGGCTCCATCGCCAGCCGCATGTGGCAGTTCATCGACCGCGCCTGCTACTGTCCCATCGTGTACAACGGCCTGGAAGCATTCAAGGACCACGTCGGCTTCAAGCGTTAGCGAGCGATGTCCCGATTTGGCGGTGGGTCAGTTTGAATCGGCGAAATGAACATCGGCGAATAAAAGGCCGCTACACTCGGGAAGCCGGACGGCGGATTACTTCGACGAGATGCCGGCTACAAGTCCAGATGAGATTAGCCCGACTCTCGCACTTCGCGGCGGTTTCCCAGCAGCCAGCGGGAGAATTCTTTTTGCTTTCAACGCGGGACCCGCGAAAACCCTCGGGATGAAGACCTACCCTCTTTTCCCGCAGCCGGATTTCTGGCATGCTGCTGCTGACGAATGTTTTGCGCAGCACGAACCGCAACAAAGACGGCAAGGATCTGATCAACCCTATCAGATCCCACCGTCCGGCCAGCTTTCAGATCGCCCGGGCCATGTGGGCCGCCCCACCTCCAGCCGCTCTTGCAGATCCGCTTCCATCCCTCCATTATCTCCTGGAACATTCTTTATAGGAAATGCTTTATCGAGGGCCGCGGGATTTTTTCACGCCTTCTTAGCTCAGCGGCTGCCAATATGCGCCGAATCTCGCGGTCGAAGACTTAGCGCTGGCGCGACATCCAGCGTTCCGGGAGGGGCGGAAACGCCGGAAACGCCGCGTGCGGCTCCTGCTGATACCAATACGCCACCGACGCGATATCGTCCGATAACGGTTGATAGCGGTTGTCCGGCCACCAACCCAGCGCCTGAATCGTCACTTTCAGATCGTGGTGAAAAATCACTGGGTCTTCAATATGCCAACGGTAAAGGCTCCATTTCGGAGGACCGTTACCGTCCTTCTGGGCTAAAGTGCAGCCCGTATAGGGGCCCGAAAACGTCTCCGGAAAACCGTAGGTGGCGCCAAAATAATCTTCCGTCCCGGTCCCCGCAATCGTCGGAAACCGCTTGTCGCCGTCGATGAAGAATTTTACTTCGCCTTCACCGAACCAGCCATCGGAGTGCTGAATCCATGCCAGAAATGTCCCCACATATTGGCCTTCGCCTTTCACGCCGTCGAGGATACTGTACTCCGGATGGCTCCGCTCCGTCGTCGCGCGCCTCCACTGCGCGTGGAAGTAGCCCGTATCCGGCGGAATCCCGGTCTTTTCGAAATCGATCTGGTATGTCAGCAGGTTCAGGTCGTTGCCGGAGTCGTTGGTAAACGTGATTCGAGCATGTTTCCGGAATGGCATGGGCCAATAACAATTCATCGCCGAGCGCGGATTCACGACCACCGCGAGCGAATTCACGCGCGCGAACAATTCGTGCCCCACTGCGAAGAAGTCCGTCATCGGCGTCTCTACCGATGGGGTATTCTCGCCGTCCCAGTAGAACCGGAGCACGCTCGCCCGTCCGTTTCCCTTCCAATCCGGAAGGGTCGCCATCCAGATATGCCGAATGATGCCCGGCCCATCGGCATCCATCATCGTCACCGTCTGGTGCGCCTTCACTTTCACGAAGGGCCGGACCTTCCAGCCCTGCCCCAAATCGACGGACGCGCCCGAGAACGCAAGATCCGGATCGGCGGGATTCGGAACGGCCATCGCTCCCGTCCCTTTCCCGCCCGTCGGATTTTCCGGTGAGACCATGCGCGATTCGGCTTTCGGATTCAATCGCGCCAGCGACGACAACCCGCCGCCCGGCATCTGCGCTATCGCCGTAGCCACCATACCAACAACGCCCATCGCGGCAACAGGGAATTTTCTTGAGCTCATCTTGAGAAACCTCCGCGTTAGAATCGATACCAGGCGCCGATTCAACTCGTCAATCGGGTTCGGGACCGGCTTGAAAAACACGGAAACGGTTCGTGCCGCTTCGCTGAACTCTTTTCCCTTCACTGGATCAGCGACGCCTCCCACCCGTCAGCCGGCGGTCCGCTAACTTGAAACCGTTGTTCCACGACGGATTCCAGCGGCCGCGCCGTTATGCCCGCCGCTCCTCCATCACCTCCGGCGCGCGCGGCGGTTCGTCTACCAGCCTCGCCATCGTCTCATAGTCCGGAGGCGCGGCCGGCGAAGGCGGGTTTGATTGGCCGGCAATGTGCGCCACGGCCCCGGCCAAGGCTCCCAGATCGTTCGTCCTCTTAAAGTCGCGCACCATGTCCTTGATGTCCGAGATGTCCCGGGCAATCGTGAAAACCCAATACACCATGGCCACCACCAACCCGTAGACAGCGAGACGGATCACTCCGCCGAAGATCAAAACGATCGTTTGCACGCGCGGTACCTCCTCTTCTAGCGGCGCAAAGGGTGCGGCGCGCACCACCAAACCAACCAAGACCGGTTCCGCGCCGCACTCCGTTTTGCGAGTGTTCGTTAAAATAATCGGCGGCGCTGCTGTACACCTTTAGATAACCCGGCCTCCCGGCGCCTCAATGAACCAGCGGCGTCAACACAATCTTGCGGAATTCGATCGGGCCGTGGTCGCCCTGCAGCATAATCGGTCCCGGTTTGGCTTCATCCGCGTTCCCGGCAATCGCCGTCAGGCCTTCCACCTCGCGCTTATCGATGATTTTCGTATCGTTCAAAACCACCGTCAATTCCCGGCCGATCAGCCGGATATCGAAGCTCTGCCACTCACCTGGCGCGCGGCTGGCGTTCACGCCTGGGGCAATGCGGCTGTATAGCGCGCCGTTGCCATGCACCGACGGCGGCTGGCCATAATCGTCGAACACCTGAATCTCGTAGCGCCCGCGCAGCCCGATGCCGCTGTTGCTCTTGGCGCCGATACGATATTCCACGTGCAGCGCGAAATTCCAGAATTTTCCATCCGAAACCAAGTCCGGAACCTTCGGCCCATTTGCGAGCAGTCCGTCCTTCACAGACCATCCCATCGCGTGCCCCGGCAGCAGGGAGTGCCACCCCGAAAGATCCGTGCCATCGAACAACGCGATGGGCTTTTCCGGCTTCCACGATCCGTCGTCTTTCCCGGCAATCGCCGGCGCGCGCACGCCGGTCCAGCGCACCTTCGACGCCGGGTCGCCTTCGATTTCGAACTCGCCCACCAGCTTGCCGCCCGCCAGATGCGCCCGATAGACGCCCTTATCGAGCGGCGCCGTGCTTCCGCCGCTATAGTGGCGATTGAAAACGAACTGTAGCCCGCCGTTATGGATCGAGATTTGCGGGATATTGTCCAGTTGTCCGCCGGGCGCCCCTACAAACTTTCCCGCGAGGCCGGATGTGCCCGCGCCAGTGACCTCCAGCCACCACGCCCGCGCCCGCCGATTGCCTGGAACGGTGATATCCCAACGCCCGTTGAAACCGGTATCGGCTGCCCCCGCC
>JBDTAT010000178.1:0-4126 GCA_039924505.1 Bryobacteraceae bacterium | reverse complement strand
CCCCAATTAGAGCTGATTATCCTGCTGCCGGAAGCGGGCTGACGCCGGCGCGGAACCCTCAGGCCTTTTGAGGAACTCGCGCAAAACGGAGTGCGGCGCGAAACAGTTCCTGCCCCACTTGGTGGTGCGCGCCGCACCCTTTGCGCTTCTAAGGAAATAACCTTGGCCGCTTCCCGAATACCGCTTGCTGGCGCGCGCGCTTCAGAATGGGCCTTCCGAGCCTGGGCGCCCTCTGGGCACGCGAGGGAGCGGTTGGAAACCCGCCGCTGCCGGACCAAACTGCGCGCCACGGCCTCCGCGCCGTTCGGGAACCCCGGCCCAACCGAGTGCGGCGCGAAATAGTCCATTATGATACGCTGTATTTTCTTGAAATGCCGACTTCCATGAAATTCCTACTTCCCGCCGCTTTCGCCGTGCTGATGTTCGGATTATTCCCTACTGCCGCGCACGCTCAACTCAATCGCCAACGCGGCGACGCGCCGGGAGGCGTGCCGCAAGCGACGTTCTTCATCCATCGGCTCGGAACCGATCACGCCGAAGGAATCAGCACCCTCGATATGAATGGCGATGGCCGGCCGGATCTGGTCAGCGGCGCATATTGGTATGAAAATCCCGGTCCGCATGGCGGCGAGTGGACGCGGCATCAGTTCCGCATCGTTGAGATCGTCGGCGAATTCGTCTCCGATTGCGGCGAGTGGGCGGTCGACGTCAATCACGACGGCGCTCCCGATATCGTCAGCGTCGGCTGGATGACCGACGGCCTGTGGTGGTATGAGAATCCGAAAAAACCCGGCGTCATGTGGCAGCGCCATCTGATCGCCCACACAGTTTCCACCGAAGGCGGCTGGATGGCCGATCTGAACGGCGACGGGAAACCGGAACTCGCGCTGGCCCACTACGGCCGTTCCGGCATCATCTGGGTGGACTTCTCGGGTCCCGAGCCCAAGGTTCATCACGCCGGCGGCCACGCCGAGGACGGTCATGGAATCGGCATGGCGGACGTCGATGGCGACGGCAAAGTAGATTTACTGACCACGCACGGCTGGTTCCGGAATATCGACGCCAACCAGGATAAATGGGAATGGCACGGCGACTGGGATTTGGAAGAAGCCGGATTTCCCATCATCGGCTACGACGTGAACAACGACGGTAAACTCGACATTATTTATTCGCGCGGCCACAGCTACGGCCTCTACTGGCTGGAGCAGCAGGGCGACGCCGCGAACCGCCATTGGGTAAAGCATACGATTGACGAATCGTTCTCGCAAGTCCACGCGCTGCGCATGGCCGACATCGATGGCGACGGGCAACCGGAGCTGATCGCCGGCAAACGCTATCGCGGCCACAACGGCGCCGATCCCGGCTCCTACGACCCGCTGGTGGTCTATTACTACAAGATCGACCGCAAAACCGGCGGATTCTCCCGCTATCCCATCTCCGTGGGCGGGACGGCCGCCGCCGGCACGCAATTTATCGTCGCCGATCTGGATGGAGATGGCGACGTGGATATCGCCACCGCGGGGAAGACCGGCGTACACTTTTTCGAGAATCTCAAAGTGGATGAAGTCCCCAAGGCGCAACGCGAAAAAGAACTGCTGCTGAACAACACGACGTGGCCCTTCCCCGGCGAAGGCGCGGCCGTGCCATGGCAGCGCTGAGCGGTTGCTTCATAATGGAAAGGACCGCCAGCGATAATACCTGGCGCCGGCGGGAATAAACCGGCGCCCTTCCTGCATTTCATGGATGCAGGGCAGTTTCATGGCGGTGGACTACTGGATGGCGGAAAACCTTCCCGAGGCCGTAACTGTCCGCACCGCGCAACTCTCCGCGGAGGATCGTTTTGAGGCCGAGGCCATGCCACACCTGAACGACATTTTCCGCACCGCTGCGCGTATCGTCGGCGAACGTTCGCGCGCCGAAGACGTCGCCCAGGAAGTATACCTGCAAGCCTGGAAATCGTTTCACCGGTTCGAGCCGGGCTCCAATTGCCGCGCGTGGCTGTTCAAAATTCTCTTCCATTGCGTCCATCATCATCGGCGCAAGTGGCTCCGGTTTCCGCTGCTTAAGGAAAGCGGCGAGTTTCTGGAGGCCAATCTCACCGCGGCCGAGCCGGTCCCGGAGCATCTTACCGACCAGCAGATCCTCGGCGCGCTCGATCGGCTCCCCGTCGATTTCCGCGCCGCCGTATTGCTGGTGGATGTCGAGGAATTTGCCTACCGAGAGGCCGCCGGCATCCTCTCGGTTCCTGTTGGAACCGTGATGTCGCGTCTCAGCCGCGGCAGAAAACTTTTGCGGGAGCAGCTTTCGGACGTCGCCCAATCCTACGGAATTCGTACCGCGGCCGGAGAGGGGCAGAACGCATGAACGAACCGGCCCACACAAACGACCGCCTGAAGGCAGCCGTCCGCGGCGTCGCGCCGCCTCCGTATCTGGATGCCCGCATCCGCAGCGGCATTCGCTCCGGGCCGCGCCGGCGTTCATGGGAACTCGCCCTGGTTCCGGCAGCCGCCGCGTTGGCGGTGTGCCTCGGCGTCGGCATCGCCTACCAATACGGGCACTTGCGATTCACGCCCTCTTCTCGCGATTCCTACATCGCCGCCGTATCTTCCCACGTCGCCACGTTGATGCGCGTCGGACTCAGCGACCATATCGACTGCGCCGTCTTCCGTAAATATCCCAAGAACCCTCTGCCGGCCGAAACGTTCATCGAGAAATTGGGGCCGCGGTATTCCGGATTAATCCCCATCGTCCGCCGCCAGGTTCCCGCCGGTTACAAGCTGGTTATCGCGCACCGCTGCCACGTGTATGGCCGCGCGTTCGTTCATCTGGTGCTGAAAAACGATTCGCACCTGCTCTCGCTGGTCATTACGCGCCGCCAACCGGATGAGTCCTTCGATGTCCGGAGTTTCATCCATCAGGCCGGCGTCCAACGTTTCCAGATCGCCGCCTTCCAGAACCAGGATTTTCTGGTGTACTTCATCTCCGATCTGCCTCAACCGGAAAACACGGATATGATGCTGGCCCTGGCACCGGCCGTGAATAAATATTTGACCGCCCTCTGAGAGTACCGCTTGCTGGCGCCCGCGCCTCAGGCAGACCTTCCGAGCCCGTTTTGGCTACTGTGTATGCGCCTTCAGAGCACACCGAAAAAGCCCCCAACTTCCGCGAATCGTAACCGAGCCTGGGTGCCCTCTGGGCACGGGAGGGAGCGGTTGCCGAGGGCTTCTCAGCGCCCTGTTTGCTTCCGGCGACGCCGGGTGAGCGAGCGCAACGAGCGCGGAAGTTTCAGGACCGCGTTTACTGCGAGGGTGGCGTTCCGGTCCCGCTCGGAGCCGGAGTGGCCGTCGATCCACCGAATGTCGATCCGCCGAAGCTGCTGGTGGTGGAAGACTGCGTGGTGGATGTTCCTCCAAGGCCGGATTGTCCCCCCAGTTGTCCCCCCGGAGCGCCGGGCTGCATTCCGCCGGGCATGCCGCCGGGCATTCCTCCCGCCGTGCCAACCGCCCCCAGCGTGCGGTCGTTCTTGAAATCGTAAACGAATTCCCACTCGCTGTATTTGCTGCGATCCTTGTAGCGCATGATTCCGACGTCGGTATCTTTACTCGCGACACCGGCAATTCCGCCGGCTACTTCGAGGCCCGGCCCACCGGCGCCCGTCACATTCGAGGGCGGCTGCCGGGGCGTTGTCAGGAGCTGATTGATCAGACCCAGCGCCGGATTCTGTCCCGGCCCGGTGCCCGGTATCGATGAGACCACCGTTCCCGGCTGCGCTCCGGAGGGAAATGGTTGCGGCGCGCCGCCGGATTGTGAATTGACCGGCGCCCCTGGGTACTGCGGGAGTGGCGCCACCCGGCCTGGGATAAACGGCGGAGCGCCGGGCGTGAATTGCTGTCCGGGGTTAGTGAACTGCTGTCCGGCCGGATTGTTCGGCTGCGCCGGGTTATACGGCTGCCCGGTCTGCACCGGATTATAACCCTGGTTCGGATTGTAGGTCTGATTGGGATTATATTGCTGCGCCGGGTTATACGGTTGCCCAGTCTGCGCCGGATTATAACCCTCGCCCGGATTGTTGGTTTGATTGGGGCTGTACGGCTGATTCGGATTGTATGGCTGCCCCGGGTTGTAT
>JBDTAT010000177.1:0-2804 GCA_039924505.1 Bryobacteraceae bacterium | reverse complement strand
GAACCGGCCACGAATCCGGCCGAGTTGACCGAAGAGGCGGGTGGACTTCTGGAACACGTGTCGCCCTCCTTCGACTGGGTCGTGATCGATACCCCGCCGCTACTCGCTTTTGCGGACGCGCACTCGTTGGCGACTCACGCCGATGGCATTCTGCTCGTGGTCCGTTCCGGCATCACTTCCCGAGAGGACTTCGAAGTCGCTCTGGGGTCCATCGAAGGTTCGTTTCTGGCCGGCGTGGTCATCAACGGCTCCGAGAACCGGAAATACGAATCCTATTACGCGCATTATCGGCACTCCGATGCGAACAATCCGCGAACAGAATGGGCTAAGCAGGATTTATGATTCGGATCTTTCACGCCTACTTCCCAAGCCGGACTCTGCTGCTAGCTCTGTCGGAAGCCGTATTAGTGTTTCTCGCGCTCCTCGCCACTACATCCATCTGGTTCGGGCGCGACATGATGCTCCATTTCTTCTCGTACGAAAATGCTCTGTTAAGAATCACAATTGCATCTCTAATCTGCATGCTGTGCATGTATTACTACGACCTATACGATTCCTGGATCCTCCGGAACAAGCGCGAAGCCTTTACGCGGCTGGTTCAGGTATTGGGTACTGCTTGCCTGGTGATGGCGCTGTTATTTTACGCGTTTCCTTCGGTCGAACTGGGACATGGGCCGCTCCTTACGTGGCTTGTTGTAACCGGCGTGTGTCTGGGCGCGTGGCGGACACTTTTCCTTTCACTGAGCCGGATGGCCGGCCTGAACGAGCGTATCGTGTTCTTTGGCGCCGGGCCGCTTGCCGAGGCGTTGGCAAAGGAGATCGTGACGCGTCCCGAACTTGGGCTGAGTCTTCAAGGCGTGATCCGCACAGGCGACTCGGCGGAAACCATCCAGGGAAGGCCTGTACTTGGAACCATCGACGACCTGCCGAACGTAATTGAACGGGATCGTGTGGAGCGCGTGATCATCACCATGGGCGACCGCCGCGGCCGCTTGCCGGTGGAAGAACTGTTAACGATCAAAGCAAGGGGCGTTCACTTCGAGGATGCGGCGGATCTCTACGAAGCAATTACCGGCCGGGTACCTCTGGCCGAACTGCGCCCGAGTTGGCTCCTACTTTCCGACGGCTTCCGAGTGTCGGCCGCGATGCGGATGTACAAGCGGCTGTGCTCCATCGTGTTCTCCGCGGCTGGGCTACTACTCACCCTGCCGGTCATGGCGTTCGTCGCCATCCTCATCAGGTTGGATTCACCGGGACCGGTGCTGTTCCGGCAGAAACGTGTGGGAAAGGGCGGGAAGGTTTTTTGGCTTTATAAATTCCGCTCCATGGTCGATAACGCAGACAAGGACGGAGCGGCTCGCCCGGCCGAGTGGGAGGACAATCGCTTCACGCGGGTGGGCCGCCTCTTGCGTCGAACCCGGCTGGATGAAGTTCCCCAGCTCTACAACATTTTTAAGGGCGATATGTCCTTCATCGGGCCGCGCCCTTTCACGGCCGATATGGAAGCCGAGCTAGTCGGGAAGATACCTTACTACAGCCAGCGCTGGAACGTGAAGCCAGGCGCCACGGGGTGGGCTCAGGTGCAGCGCGGATACTGTGTCACGCTCGACGACAACATCGAGAAACTGAGCTTCGATCTCTTCTATATCAAGAATCTTTCCGTCGGCCTCGACTGCCTGATCCTGTTTCAGACGATAAAGATACTGATGCTAGGGCGGGGAGCTCAATGATTCTGGTTTTCTGGATCGGAGCATTGTGGTTGGTTTATGTGTATTTGGGGTATCCGCTAATGCTCGCGATGCTCGTCCCGTTCCATCGAGTGAAACCCAAGGTACGCACCGGTTTTTCTCCGAAGGTCTCCATTCTGATCGCAGCCCGGAATGAAGAGAAAGATATCGGCTGGAAGGTAGCGGAGACTCTGGGCTGGGATTACCCGGCGAATTGTCTCGAAGTATTGGTGGCGTCGGATGCATCCGAGGACGGTACCGATGAAATCGTGGCGGCCTTCCGGGACCCCCGCGTGACCCTAATCCGTTTGGAGAGGGGAGGCAAGCAGCGGGCGCTTAACCGTCTCACGCCCTTGGCAACGGGAGAGTTGCTTTTTTTCACGGACGCGAATGCGCACATAGCGCCCGGCTGTCTGCGCCACGTTGTATGCCATTTCGCGGACTCCCGAGTAGGCTGCGTGACTGGCGATTCCTGGCCATTGCGCGATATACAGAATGCGGCTGTGGCGGGCGGGGCACTCGCGTATTCGCATTACCAATCCTGGATCAAGCGCTTGGAGAACTGCATCGGCTCGGTATTGGTCTGTGATGGTGCGATCTTTTGCATTCGCCGTGAATTATACCCTCCGCTGTCGCCTGAGTTAGCAAACGACCTGGAGATTCCTATGCGGATAGGTCATGCCGGTTACTGGGTTCATCACGAGCCACAGGCTATTGTCTGGGAAAGGGAGACGAATTCCCGCAGTCAAGAATTCAGCCGGCGGCGGCGCGTTTGCGCACAGGGAATGCTGGGGATGTGGAGGCTGCGGCACACGCTGCTCGGGTTGAGAGGTTGGCAGTTTGTGTCTCAGAAGTTTCTTCGCTGGCTCAGCGTGATTCCGTTGGCGATGTTGCTCATATCCGCATTCTCGCTCGCACGCGGTTCGACGATATTTCAGGTTCTCCTCTGGTTACAGGTGGCCGTATACGGGCTTGCGCTCGCCGGGATGTGGTTATCGGGCGCGGAGAAAGGCATTGGCAGACTCGCTTCAGTCCCCTTTTACGCAGTGCTGGGTTCCATTGGAGCGCTCGTCGGCG
>JBDTAT010000176.1:0-3916 GCA_039924505.1 Bryobacteraceae bacterium | reverse complement strand
AATAAGTGGATAGCAGGGTCGCGCGCGGCAGCGTCAACACCGCCGTCGGGTAACCGGTGCGGCGCAGCAGCGCGGCCGTCCGCACGTCCGTTCCCGGCAATCCGTTGATTTGCACGCACAGGAAAATGCGGTCCTGCAGAGGATCCTTGGGGGCGCGATAGTTAGTCAGCTTCACGCGCTCGTCGATAACGATCTTCAATCCCAGCGCCTCGCTCTTGCCCAGGCTCTCCTCGAAATCCTGCTTCGTCCATAACGCCGCACCGGCCCATGGCTTGGGCAGCAGCAGCGTTACCTTGCCGCGTCCGGCCACACCTTGCGCATGGATAAACGATGCCAGCCGAAAGGCCGTTTCAATCTGTCCGGTGGAAAGCTGGGCGCCCGCGATCCACGCATCCAGGTCGACGCCCGCCAGTCCCAGAGGATACAAGCTGCCCCGCGTCAGCGGAGCGCTGTGCCGGCCCGCCGTGCTGTTGCTGTTGTCGAGCTGCAACTCCACTTTCCGGTAGCCGTGCTTGGCGCCGAACCGGTCCAGCAGCGAATCCGGCAACGTCAGATAGATAAAATTCGACCGTGAATCGACGCCCTCTTTGTGGTAGAGAGCCGCCAGCTTTTCCAGGTTCACTACCGGCTCATACGACGTCATGCCCATCGCCATGCCTACCACCAGCGTGCGCCGCAACACGGCCGCCAGCGGCAAACCGCTCCGCGCGGTCATATCTTCCAGGATAAATTTCAGCTTGGCCGGGTCGGTGGAATCGAGCACGTAGCACCGCGGCCCGCGCTTCAGCAATCCCACCGCGTTATACATCGACTTATCTTCAGCCGAGCCGCCGATGCCCGCCCAAATCAAAAACTTCAGCGGTGCGCCGTGCGCCTCCCTTATCCGGCCGGCGATATCCCGCACTTCTTGCGCGATCATGCCCGCCCATTCCGGATGCAGCGCCGCCTGCCAGGCCAGGTTGAAGACGCCGTAGCCGTTCTTCGTGACAGTGCCGCCTTCCACTTCCATTCCGATTCCGATCAACGGATTTTTCTTGGGGTCGAGCGATGCAAGACCCTTGCGGCGCGCGCGCGAATCAAGCGTCTGAACGCGAGCGAGCACCGCGCCCGTGCGGAAGGCTTCAAAAAAAGTCTCGGATTCTGGGATGTCGTGGTAAAGAGAAATCTGCAACATTATAGGTGTAGCACACAGAGCACCGTCCTTGATCGCGTAAACTGGAAGCAGCGCGGCAATCATGAACGTTCGCCCCACTTCTGCCGCTTCCCGATCCGCGGAAATGCGGACCGTCGATCGGTTTTTTGAGTTCTCGCTCCTTGGACTGCTGGCGTCCGGTTACCTCGCCGTCGCCGGTTCCGGATTTCTCGATCTTCCTACCATCGCGATCACCGCTGCCGGCTTGGTGTTGCGCGCGCTATTGGTTTCCGGCGCCGTCCGCTTTGAGCTGCCGCCGCGCGTGATTGCCGCCATCGCACTCGCTTACACCGGTTTCTATCCGGTCGATTACGAGTTCGTCGCGCGCGCCTTCCTCCCCGCCACCGTACACTTGGTGTTCTTTCTCGCGGTCGTCAAAATTCTGACGGCTAAAACCAATCGCGATTACACCTATGTGAAGGTAATCGCGTTTATGGAACTGTTGGCCGCGTGCGTGCTATCGGCGCGGCTGAACTTTTTCTTGTTCTTGACGCTGTTTCTGTTTTTTGGCGTGGCGGCATATTCGAGCGGCGAGGTGCGGCGTTCCGCCGGACAGCCGCTATCGGTGGTGCGCGGCGGCATGCGCGGGTTCCATTGGCGCCTGGGTGCGCTGACCGTGATGGTCTCGTTTGGAATTCTGGCCATGACGGGAGGCCTGTTCTTTTTGCTGCCGCGCACCGCGCGGGCCGCATTCCAGCATTTGGTTTCGAGCCGCTATCATCTGCCTGGATTTTCGAATGAGGTTATTCTCGGCCAGACCGGCGAGATCCGGCAGCCGTCCACCGCCGTGATGCACGTGCACATGGATGGCTCCGAGCCGCCGGAAAATTTCAAGTGGCGTGGCGCCGCGCTCACCGAGTTCGACGGGCGGCGCTGGTTCAATCCGCCCGGCGCGGGCCAAGTTCTGCGCGTCGAGCGCGGCGGCCTGCTGCGTCTTGACGGCCCGGAGAGCTGGCGTCCCGGCCACCGTTTTTCCTACGAAGTTCACTTGCAGGATATCGCCTCGGACACCCTGTTTTTCGCCGGCACGCCGGAATTTTTGCAGATCGATACGCCGCTCGTGATCCGTTCGGCGGGCGGCGGTTATCGCGCGGCGTTCAATAGCTCCGGCGGCCGCGATTACGGCGTTTACAGTTTCGCCGAAGACGCCGCCGCGCCGCATCCGCCGCCCGAAAATCTTCCCGCTTCTGAGCGCTTCCGCGACCTCCGGCTGCCGCCCATCGATCCGCGTATCGCTGTGCTCGCCCGCCAGATGGCGCGCGCTCAAACTTCGCCGGCCGGTGCGGCGCGGGCCATTGAACGGCACCTGCGCCGCGACTACGGCTATACGTTGACGTTGCCGCAAACCGAGGTTCCCGATCCGCTGGCGTATTTCCTGTTTCAGCGCAAGAAAGGCCACTGTGAATACTTCGCGTCGGCCATGGCGGTGATGATGCGCACGCTCGGAATTCCTTCGCGGGTGGTCGTTGGATTTCAGAGCGGCGTCTACAATCCGTTCAGCGGCTGGCAATTAATCCGCGCCTCGGACGCCCACAGTTGGGTGGAGGCATGGCTGCCCGGACGCGGGTGGACGACGTTCGATCCGACGCCGCCCGACCCCAATCCGCCACCGTCGTTGTGGTGGATCAAACTCGGTTTATACGCCGACGCCGCCGAAACATTCTGGCAGGATTGGGTGCTCAACTACAATTTGGACCGCCAGCTTGTGCTCGCCGCGCGCGTGGGAGAATCCAGCCACAGCGCCGGCGCCAATTGGGCCGGCGGCGTCCCTGCGAATTTCGGGGCGTGGGTCAAACGAGTGGCGGACCGGGGGCGTCCGTATGGACCGCCGGCGGCGTTTCTGCTGGCCGCGATATTCTGCGCCGCCATCTATGGACATATTCTACGTCAATGGTGGAGCACCCGCCGCCGCGTGCGAAGGGTCCAGCGCGGGCAGGGCATTGCAAGCGACGCGACTCTGCTGTACGGCCGGATGCTCTCGCTATTGAAGCGCCGCGGCATCGAGAAACCGGCGTGGCTGACGCCCTGCGAATTCGCCCGCGTCCTTCCACCCGCGGAAATGGCTCTGCTGGTCGACGATCTCACCGTGGCCTATAACGACCTGCGTTACGGAGGAAACTCCCAGGCCGCGAACCGCATGGTGGCGCTTCTTCAGCAACTGGAAACACATCTTCGATACCGGTTCAGGTAGCCCGCAAAGGGCGGGCGCCCTCATCGCAATCAAGTACGCGGCCCGCGCGCTCCGTTTTGCGGGCTGTTATTTCGAAGACTTCACGGTAATGTAATGTGGTTGTAACATCGGACAGGCTACAGTAATAGTGTGGCCGCCGGCCACTAGCGCATGAAAAAGATTGTTCTTATCGAAGACGATTCCGACCTGTACGCGCTGCTGAAGTATAACCTGGAAAAAGACGGGTTCATACTGGCCGGAGCGCAGACGGGCAAAGGCGCGATCGAGCTGTGCCGCCGGGAGCGGCCGGATCTGATCATCCTGGACATCATGTTGCCCGACTCCGACGGTTTGGATATCTGCAAGGGTATTCGCAGCCATTCGGAACTGGCCCACATCCCGGTTATTTTTTTGACCGCGCGGGCTTCGGAAGCCGATCGCATCGTGGGGCTGGAGCTCGGCGCGAACGATTACATCGTGAAGCCGTTTTTCATCCGCGAGCTGATCGCCCGAATTAAAGTTCACTTCCGCGGCCAAGCGGCGCCGGTAAAAAT
>JBDTAT010000175.1:0-3041 GCA_039924505.1 Bryobacteraceae bacterium | reverse complement strand
TCGATCTCTATTTGTTCGTACATCGTGTGGCAGGTCTCGCCCCCGGACTCTACCGCTATGATCGCGCGGATCAATCGCTCCAGCTCTTGCGCGCCGGCGATCAGCGCGTCGTCGCCGCCGCCCTCAGCCTCGGCCAGGATCTTGCCGGCAACTCTTGCGTTACTTTTTCGATGGTCGCGAACTTCGCGGCGGCCATGGCCGTATTCGGCGACCGGGCCTATCGCTACGCCCACTTCGAAGCCGGCGCTATCGGCCAGCGCCTCTACCTGGCCGCTGAGGCCCTCGGGTTTCAATCCACCGGCATCGGCGCCTTCTACGACGATCTGGTCCAACAGTACCTGGGTCTCACTCCAGGCCCAGGACAGGTCGTGTACCACTTTGCCTGCGGTTACGCGGTCCTGGATGACCGCTTGGTGGCCACTCCAGAGGATTTGCTGAGTCCGGCTTGAAATCCCCTATGTTCGCTCCACTCGAATGCCCTAATCAATTGCGGGTTTATGACGATAAGAAGAGTAACATGCCACTATGGTCCGGAGATTTCTCGTTATCCAGCCTGGATGAGATCGTCAAATCGCAGTCCGAAAACCGCGCCTGGAGCAAAGAACTCCGTCTCAAGACCACGGCTCTCGTCAACAGCAGATTGGCCAAGCAGATCAGCCAGGATGAATACGCTTTGAATCGCAAACTCACTCACGAACAGGCGGCCGAGTGCCAACGGCGCGCCATGATTTTGTCCAATGAAATCGCCGGCCGCGACGCCCGTTTGCTCTGCCGGTAGCTTGCTCTACTTCGCTCGTGCGCCGTCTGCGCTGAACGTGGTTTCGGAAGACTTGCCGGCGCGTTCGGAAGACTTGCCGGGGCGAACGATCGTGGCTTCATACGCGGTGACGCCGTTTTCGGTCACGGCTTCAACCTTTTGCAGCTTGCCTGCGCCTACGGCTTTCTGGATAGCGGCACGGGCGCCCTGCGGAACGCTTGCGAGCGGCACCTCTTCCTCTACGCCGACGATCTTTCCGGCGGCATCGAAGGAGATGTCTTTGCCGTGGTTGTTAACCGTCAGCTCCGCCTCGTAGGTCATCTTGCCGTTCTCGATCTCCCGTGAGAGCCCGCGCACGGTTGCGCCCTTGCTCTGTTGCGCGATGGCCTGCTGAACAGCGGCCGGCAGTTCGTGCATTGTAACTTTCTTTTCCGAATCGGCGAAAGCGGTGACCGTTAGTAACATGGCAGCCACCCCGGCCGCGGCAATAAATCGGGTTCCCATGTAAAATTCTCCTCTGCCATCGTAGATGAGCCACGGGCGGAAACGTTCCCAAGGAAAAAATTCGAGCGCACCGGCGCCCTCCTCGGAGCCGCGCCAACCCGAAGCCGTCACCAATCCGCGCCGCGACCGCCCAACCGCAACCATCCCCGTGTCCCAACCCGTAAGACGTAGAAAGCACGTTATGAGGTAATAGCCTCCGGCAATTAAGCGCTCTTACCCATTGGGCGCGGTCCTAGTCCGCCGTAAAATGCAATTGGGTTCGTTTGTTCCGCGGAGGCTCAGGATACCAAAAGTGAATACACAATTGCTGGTTTCGAAGGCAACTAAGATTCAGTACTCGGAAACCGAAGCGGCCGAAGAACTGGGCGTCAGCGTGGAGCGATTACGCATGTTGATCCGCAGCCACGTCGTCGAAACGGAGGAAGATCTCACCAACGTTTCCATCGCCAGTTTCCATCCGTCCGATTTGCTGTTGTTGAGAATCCTGGCCGGCGCCGCCGGAACGGAGCCACAACCATAGCCATCCAACACCCGCGCCACTTGCTACAATATCCCTTCTTGCCGCGAACACGCGGATTCCAACTGATAAGGGGGGGTAGGTTGTGGCGAAACTCGGTTTTTTAGGTTTGGGGATTATGGGCTATCCCATGGCCCGGCACTTGCTGAAAGCCGGTCATGAAGTAGCGCTTTGGTCGCACCAGGGCGACAAGGCTCGGAAACTCGCGGGCGAGGGGAAAGGCTCCGCTTGCCCGACGCCCCGCGCCGTCGCCGAGCGCGCCGATTGCGTTTTCTATTGCGTGGGCGACAGTGCCATGTCCCGCGACGTGGCGCTGGGAGCCAACGGACTCATCCATGGCGCCAAGTCCGGCGCCGTGATTGCCGATTGCAGCACTGTCTCCCCGGCGGTCAGCCGCGAGATCGGCGCGGAGTTCCTCAAGAAGGGAGTAAAGTTTCTCGGTGCTCCCTGCACCGGTTCCGTCCCCGGCGCCGAGAATGCAACACTTACGTTCATGATCGGCGGCGATCCGGCCGTTTTCGAATCTGTAAAGCCCTACTTCGAGTTGATGGGCAAATTGTTTTACTTCTGCGGCGGCCCGGGCATGGGCCTGCAAGCGAAACTCACCCAGAACCTGGTGTTGGCCAACCTCATGCAAGCCTTCAATGAGGGCATGGTGCTCAGCACCAAGGCTGGTGTCGCGCCCGAGATGATGCTGGACATTCTGAATAATAGCGCCGCCAAAAGCGGCCTCATTAGCTTCAAAGCTCCTTACGTCCTCAACCGGGATTTCACCACAACGTTTTCCACAAAATGGATGCATAAGGACGTCAGCATGGCGCTTGATTCGGCCCGGCAGCTCGATTTGCCCCTTCCCGTGACCGCAGCCACCCAACAAATGTTTCAGGCGGCCATGGCCATGGGCCGGTCCGAAGACGACTTCTGCTCTACTATCAACGTGTTAGAGGCATGGGCTGGGATTGAAGTAAAAAAATCCTAAAAACAGTAAGAAAACTGTTGCATTCCGTAATTCCATATATTATTATTGGAATCAAGCCGGGGAGGCAACTCCCACCAAAGCGAGACTAACCTCATATAAAGACCCCTGAAGCAATCCTCCCCGGCGCCCGTAAGGGTCCACTCGCGTGGGGGATAGGGGATTCCAGCAACAAACTCCGACCAAAATTCATCGTATTGACGATATAATCAGAGACGTTGAAGAATCTTACCATTCTCGGCTCAACGGGTTCTATCGGTGTCTCGACACTGGATGTCATAGGACGC
>JBDTAT010000174.1:0-4224 GCA_039924505.1 Bryobacteraceae bacterium | reverse complement strand
AATGCGGCCGGTCCGCATGGTGGCGCGCGACCGCCCCTATACCGACACGTCGGGGCATGAATGGGCGCCGGACCGATGCGCCTACGGAGGCCGGTTAGTCGTGCGTAACGAGCCGATCGCCAATACGAAGGACGCAGATCTGTATCATGGCGAGCGGTTCGGGAACATCCGGTATTCGATCCCGGTGGCGCAGCCGGGCCGGTACGCGTTGATGCTCTATTTTTCGGAGACGTGGTTCGGACCGGACAGGCCGGGCGGGGGCGGTGAGGGCAGCCGCATTTTCGACATTCTTTGCAATGGCGTGGCGCTTCGGCGCCATGTGGACCTGTTCAAGGAAGCCGGCGGATCGAACCGGGCCCTCGCGCTGACGTTCCACAATCTGGAGCCGAACCCGCAAGGCAAATTAGTGATTTTGCTGGAGCCTCGGCAAAACTACGCGTGCATTAACGCGCTGGAGATTGTGGACGAATCCCCGTAGGGGCCGGTTTCCACTGGCAGACTTCCCCTTTACGCGCCCATCCAGTCCACGGGAACTACTGCGCACCGCCGAATTTCATCATCGCCGGTGATGACGCTGGCTTGCTCGGCCTGCGCCAGTGCGATCACAAAGGCGTCGCCAAATGCAACCGGATGGGCGGCTTTGATCCGGGCGGCAGCCACTATGTCCTCTTCACCTGGGAGTACGGTGCGGACCGGCAAGGAAGGCAGGCGAACCAGAAATTCCTCGGCGACGGCTGGGCTGGCGCGCTTGGCCGGAATGTAGAACGTCTCGGCGACGTTCATCCAACTCATGCGCAATTCGACGACACCAGAGTCGGCGTCCTGCAGGAAAGCTTCGACGGCGGGGGCGGCGGGTTCATCTTGAACCCACGCCACCATCGCCCACGAATCAACTACCTTGGTTGATCCGGGCATGGTCGTCGGCCAGCTCGGCCGCGCGATCCTCCATCAAAGCCTTTGTCAGGCTCTCGCCGCCTTTCGCCATGCCGCGCATGGTGCGCCAGTCGGGGAAATTCCGCACCAGCCGTTTCATCACCAGTGCCTCGCCCTGCACGTCGATCAATACTTCCGTGCCGTGCTTGAGGTTTAGCCGCTCGCGCAACGCTTTAGGTATCGCGATTTGGCGTTTCGAAGAAATGATGGCCTTGATCATCGCTACTTACCACAGTAAGACCGAAACGCGGATTGCGCAACGGCAAAATTGCCACTCCTGTAACTGCGGACTATTTCGTGCCGCGCCACACCCAGCCTCATACCTGCATTAACGCTTATTATGCAGATTCAACCTTGCATTTAGTTCGCAGATGGGTTACGCTCGTATCTTAGAGGACTCGATGAATACGGCCACCCCAACCAGGAATCACGTCGTGCTCGGGGCCTCCTCTACTCTTTTTGGCTTTACTCTTTTTGCTCTTCCTGTACTCGTTCAGCCCATTATTATTGGGGTCGTTGTAGCTGGCCCCGCCTGAACGGTCCATCGGTACGAAACGAAGGCCACTGGCGGGGATCGAAATCCTCTCAGTGGCCTTTTTAATTTACCCGGGGCTTTTCGTTTAAAGGGTCACGATCAGCCACTACCTACGTTTAGGAGAAACCATGTCATCGTCATTGATGAGCGGCGCGCAAATTCTACTGGAATGCCTCGGCCGCGAGCAGGTGGACTGCATGTTCGGATACCCGGGCGGCGTCACGCTTCCGCTCTATGATGCGATGTACGATCATCCATTACGCCACGTGCTGGTGCGGCATGAACAGAACGCGGCATTTGCGGCGTCGGGCTACGCGCGCGTCACGGGAAAGGTCGGCGTCTGCTGCGCCACCTCCGGCCCTGGGGCTACGAATCTGGTCACAGGGTTGGTCGATTCAATGATGGACTCCATCCCGGTGGTCGCCATCACCGGCCAGGTGACCAGCAAGCTGATCGGCAGCGACGCCTTCCAGGAGGCCGACACCTTCGGCATTACCCGCGCCTGCACCAAGCACAATTTCATGGTGAGGAACGTCAACGAGCTGCCGCAGATCGTCCACGAGGCGTTTTACATTGCCGCCAGCGGGCGCCCCGGCCCGGTATTGGTGGATATCCCCAAGGACGTTTTTCAGGCGCAGGCGCACTACGCGCCCGTCACCAGCATTCACCTGCCCGGATACAAAGTGTACACCGAAGGCCACACCGGCCAGATCCGCCGCGCGGCGCAGATGATGTGGGACGCCGAGCGGCCGTTTGTTTACGCCGGTGGGGGCATCGTCGCGGCCGACGCCTCGGCCGAACTTCGCGAGTTGGTGGAAACGCTCGATTGCCCGGCCGTCTGCACGCTAATGGGTCTCGGCGCGTTGCCCGGCAATCATCCCAATTTCATTAGCCTTCCGGGTATGCACGGCAGTTACGCCGCCAACATGGGGATGACCAACGCCGACTTGTTGATCGCGCTCGGCACGCGCTTCGACGATCGCGTCACCGGCCGTCTGGCCGCCTTCGCTCCGCACGCCAAGGTGATCCATGTCGATATCGACCCGGCTGAAATCGGCAAGATCCGCACGGCCGAGCTGCCTATTGTCGGCGACGTGAAGCGGGTGCTCGGGAAGATGAACAAGTTTCTGGTCGAATTGCGCGAGGAAAACGCCGCGAAAAATGCCGGAGCGCGCCACTCCTGGCGTTCGCAGATCGCCGAATGGAAGCGCGAGCATCCCTTCGTTGCCGCCACGGCGTCCGACAAAATCATGCCGCAGCACCTGGTCGCCGAAATCGACCGTCTATCGGGCGGCGAGGCCATTGTCACCTCCGACGTCGGCCAGCATCAGATGTGGGCCGCGCAGTACATCAAGTTCAATCACCCGCGCCTGTGGGTGAATTCGGGCGGCCTTGGAGCGATGGGCTTCGGTCTGCCGGCGGCCCTGGGCGCGCAATTTGCCCGGCCCGACAAGCTGGTATTCGCCATCTGCGGCGATGGCGGCTTTCAAATGTCTCTGCCGGAATTGGCGACGCTGGTCAACTACAGCCTGCCGGTGAAAATCATCGTGATGAACAACGGCCATCTCGGGATGATCCGGCAGTGGCAGGAGCTGTTTTACAATAACCGCATTTCCTCGGCCGAGTTGACCGCGTTTCCGGACGTCACCAAGCTCGCGGGCGCCTATGGGTTCACGGGCCGCACCATCGATAAGCCGGAGGATTTGCGCGGCGCGCTCTCCGACGCCGTGCGCGAACCGGGCCCTTATCTGTTGAACGTCAAGGTGGCGCAGTTTGAAAACGTCTACCCGATGGTGCCGGCCGGCGGCGCGCTGAACGAGATGGTATTGGGACCGCCGCAACCCGTGGCGGCCGACTGACCGGAGGGATTTCGAATGCTACAGATTATTTCAGTGCTGGTGGAAAATAAACCGGGCGCGCTGCTGCGTATCACCGGGCTGCTGTCGGCGCGCGGCTTCAATATCGAAAGCCTCACAGTCGCCCGCACGCTGGACCCGATGCTCTCCCGGATGAGCATCGTGGTTGACGTTGAGCCGCAGCAGCGCCGCCAGGTGATCAAGCAGATGAACAAGCTGATCAATGTTCTGCAGGCCACCGACCTTACCGACTCGCCCTCTGTCAGCCGCGAAATGGTGCTGCTGCGCGTGCGCTCGGCCATGGAGCATCGCACGGCCATCCTCAAGGAGTCGGAGATTTTCGGCGCGCGCGTGGTGGACTCCTCCACCGAGGGCTTTGCGCTAGAAGCCACGGGCGATCCGGAAAAAATGGACGAATTTATCGACGTGATGCGCAGCTATGGCGAGATCGAAGTTACCCGGTCCGGTATGGTCGCCGTATCGCTGGAATCGAAGAAGTTGCGGTTGGCGCCGCCCATTCCCACCGGGCCGGACGCCGAAAAAATCGACACAAGAAACGGAGTTTTGAATGCCTAAGCGTTTTTACGAAAAGGACGGCGACCTCAGCCTGCTGAAGGGCAAGACGGTGGCCATTATCGGCTATGGCAGCCAGGGCCACGCCCACGCACTGAACCTGCGCGACTCGGGCGTCGACGTCGTCGTCGGCCTGCACGAGTCCAGCAAGAGCCGGGAGAAAGCCAAGGCCGCGGGCCTGCGCGTTTTGAACACGGCCGGCGCCGCCAAAGCCGCGCAGGTGATCATGATTCTGGTGCCCGACCACATACAGGGCGACCTCTACAATTCCGATATCGCGCCGCACATGACGCCGGGCAAAACGCTGATGTTCGCGCACGGCTTCAA
>JBDTAT010000173.1:0-3848 GCA_039924505.1 Bryobacteraceae bacterium | reverse complement strand
GTCTGCGTGGTCCTGGCGGCCTCCGGCTATCCGGAAACGCCCCGCGCCGGCGATCCAATCCACGGCATCGACGAATGCGGCGCCACGGTATTCCAGGCTGGAACCAGACTCGGCGCGGGCGGGCTGGAAACGGCAGGCGGCCGCGTGCTCGGCGTCACCGCATCCGGCCCGGATCTCCCCACCACGATTGCCAACACCTACCGGGCCGTAAGCCAAATTCATTTCGACGGAATGCGCTACCGCCATGACATCGCCGCGAAAGGTTTGAAACGCTGGTACTCCGAACGGTCTGCGCGCGAGTCCCAAGCGTACTAGAACAATCGCGTTCGTTTTGCCCCTCATATACAAACCGTACGGTATTGCCGCGTACACGCTCCCACCGTATTTTTGTATTCGACCGTGCCCAATGCAGTCTTCCATCTCCCGTTGGCCGCGCTTCTGCTGTTGCCGGAACTCGTCAATGCGCAGAGCGCGGCCGCCATTTCCGATTTCTCTACGGGAATTTCCATCTCAGTGGATCCGGGAGGCGCGTATAACATTGCGGCGCAAAATCCTGCCTGGTCTTTCACCGGCAATATTGGATCGCCACTCAGCGCCTTGAGCGTGGACGCGGGCGCCGACGCAATTGGATCCTTCCAGCGCATCAACTTCTGCTACTCCAGCGGCGGCGCCAGACTCGCGAGCATCCGCACCTATGCCGGCCGGCCCGTGGTATTGTTCAGCGTCACGTACCTCGACGCCGCGCCGAATGCCGATCCGTTCCCCACGCTGGCCACTTATCCAGCCGGTCTCGCGCACTTGAGCTTCGACGGCATCTTCGCGCTCTATACCTTCGACGTGCTCGCTCCCGATAGCCCGTGGGTCTTCTTCGATTCAAGCGCGAATACGTTCCTGCTTTCGCCGGCCTCGCACTTCAACATCGCCGCCACTTCGACGGATTCAACCGGCGCTATCGCCGCCGGCATCGACGCCGGCATTACGGCGTTACCCGCCGGCTTCACCCAGCAGACGCTTTTGGTGGTCGATCCCGGCATCAACGCGGCGTTCAACGACTGGGGCTCCGCGCTCACGGCCTTGCAGCAGAAAATTCCGCCCGCGAACGACGCCGACGTCACACTCGCTCGTCTCGGCTACTGGACAGATAATGGCGCCGCTTACTACTACCAGTTCCAGCCCGCCCTCGGCTATCAATCGACGCTCGCGGCTGTGCAGTCCGATTTCACGCGCGCCGGCGTGTCCCTCGGATACATGCAACTGGATAGCTGGTTTTATCCCAAAGGAGCCGCGGAGGACTGGCGCGATTACACGAGCGGCATCTACAAATACGTCGCCGATCCCTCGCTGTTCCCCGACGGACTTGCGGCGTTTCAACAAAAACTCGCGCTACCGCTGGTCACTCACGCGCGCTGGATCGACACGGCCAGTCCGTATCGCGCCCAATTCCAAATGTCGGGAAACGTGTCCACCGATTCCACCTACTGGAACCTGCTGTCGGGCTATCTTCACGGCTCCGGCGTCGTCGCCTATGAGCAGGACTGGCTCGGCTCCCAGGCGCAAGCGAACTTGAACTTGATCGACCGGACGGCATACCTCAACAACATGGCCGCCTCCTGCGCGCAGGACGGAATCGCGATTCAATATTCCATGCCCCGCCCGCGCCATTTTCTCGAGGCATCGAAATTTTCGAACGTCACTACCATCCGCGTCAGCGAGGATCGCTTCGACCGCGGCCGCTGGGATGAATTTGTGTTCGGCTCGCGCCTTGCCACCTCCGTCGGCGTCTGGCCGTGGACCGATGTCTTCAACAGCTCGGAAACATACAATCTATTGCTCGCCACGCTCTCCGCGGGACCGGTCGGCGTCGGCGATGCGATAGGCGCCGTCAACGCGGCGAACCTGCTCCAAGCGGTTCGCCCCGACGGCGTCATCGTGAAACCGGACGCGCCCATTGTTCCGCTGGATTCGAGTATTCTCTGTCTGGCGCAGCGCACGGATTGTCCGATGGTGGCGTCCACTTACTCGGATTTCGGCGGCTTGCGCGCGAACTATGTCTTCGCCTATACGCGCGGCGCCAACCAGGCCATCGCATTCACGCCGGCCGCTCTCGGCGCGCAACAACCGGTCTACGTGTACAACTATTTCTCCGGCGCGGGCGCGCTTCTGAACCCCGCCGATACTTTCAGCGACACGCTCGTCAATGGCCCCGGCTACTATATCGCCGTGCCCGCCGGTCCGTCCGGTATCGCATTTTTGGGAGACGCCGGACAGTTCGCATCGCTGGGCAAAAAGAGGATCGCGCAAGTCACCGACTCGGGCGTCCTGGAGGCAACCGTGCTCTTCGCCGCGGGAGAAACCTCGCGCACGCTCTACGGTTATGCTCCGACCGCGCCCGTGGCGTCAGCCCAGCGCGGATCGGCAACCCCCGTCCGCTTTGACCCGGCAACCCAGCTATTCCACCTGGACGTCTCACCAGATTCCGGCGGCGAAGCGGTCATCGATCTCCAACTACCACCCAACTAAGCCATGCGGCAGGTATTCGAGAGCCCCTCGACCTTCCACGAATCCTAACCGAGCCGTGACCGTCAGGGAGCGGTTGCCGAGAGCGTCTCAGCGCCTCTGTTTGGTTCCGTCTACGCCAGGTTCGGGGCCCTCGGTCTGGTCATTTCATGACGAGATCCAATTCCTTTTTCAATCCCGTTCTTCAAGCGCAGGCTTACCGAGCACATCCATCGCTAAGGGCACCGTAGTCAATACGCCGACCGCCAGAAGCGCCCAGCCAACCGCCTTCCGCGAATCGCGATTGAGTTTATCGGAGATCAACAAACCTAAGCCCACGCCAAGCACAACCCGAGTGCCCGCAATCAACATGATTTCAGGCATCGTTACGCTTCGCTCTCTCATAAACTCTCTCCTTTGAGTTGCCCGCGGCGTGGCCCGGCTATTGCTTCGCCTTCGGTGGCTCCAGCGCATGTTGCAGCCGCACGGTGATCTCCTGCGCCGTCTTATTCAAATCGTCGGGGATGAAACTTTTCGGCCGCGCGTAGGTGGACCACACTACGTTGCGCGACCGCCGGTCCACCAGAAACAGCATCCCGCGGCCCTTGGAATAGGCTGTCATATGGACAGGCTTGTCTTTGTCGCTGTCGTAGAAATTGTTGTCCGCCTTGTCCTTGTCTTTGCCTTCTTCTTTTTTCTTGGCCACCTCGGGCGGCGGATACAACTCCGTCAACTGCGTTTCCAGCGCTTCGCCGATCCGGTCGGTGAAAATCGCATCGGCCTTTTGCGGATCGGTCACCACCTGAAAAACACCGCTGGTGGTGAGCTTGTTCGCCAGGTACTGATCGAATCCGCTCGACATCGGCAGCAGATAGACGCTGTGAATCTGCGCGAGCTGATCGTTCCCGGCGCCAAACGCCGCGACACAAAACAAAGCTGGCAGCGCGAATCGCGCCGCGCGCCGGAATCCAGTCATCATGAAACCATCATAACGTTGCATGCGGGCGGTGAAGACTCCTCTTGGTTACAGACGCGCCCCGGCGGGAGAAAGACGGCGGTACAATCGCACTGTAGCGCAAAGGGTGCGGCGCGCACCAACGCCGGTGAAGGAATTATTTCGCGCCGCACTCCGTTTTGCGCGAGTGACTGAAGTAGCGCAAAGGGTGCGGCGCGCGCCAACACCGGCGGAAGGAACTATTTCGCGCCGCACTCCGTTTTGCGCGAGTGACTGAGTAGCGCAAAGGGTGCGGCGCGGGCCAACGCCGGTGGAAGGAACTATTTCGCGCCGCACTCCGTTTTGCGCGAGTGATTAAGTAGCGCAGAGGCCGCGGCGGCGTCCTCCGTTGGGACCC
>JBDTAT010000172.1:0-3268 GCA_039924505.1 Bryobacteraceae bacterium | reverse complement strand
GGGATACGCAGTGCCGCCGAAATCGAGTGTGCCGCCCGGAGTGCTCGCCGCCAGGGAATTTTCTGCCGTGCGCACGATTTCATATCCCATTTTGAAGCTGTGGCTGCCGCGAACCATCGTCAGATTGTCCTGCGCCGTGAAGCTTTGGTTCACTTGGTCGTAGCTGCCGCCGGGAAATGTTGCCAGGAAAAACGGAGTGCCGTTTGAGTCGTAGAACGACGGGAAGGTGGCGCCGCTCACGTTCGGAATTCCGAGCTGCTGCGCCCAGTTTTCGTTCAATCCCGGTGGGTTGCGCGATTGCCGGCGCCGGTTAAAGCCGGCACGGACTTCGTTGATCAGAGTCGGGCTAAAGGTGTCCGTATCCGAAATCACGGCGTTCTCCTGGTTGCTCGGCGTCAGAACCGCGCTACCGTCCAGCAATCTCCAATTGAGGCCGATCTGGTCACCCACCGCGCGGTTAAGCACCTGCGAGTACCGCGCGAACATTCTGTTTGTATCCGTGAAGTAATGATCGATCTTGGCGTCGTAGCGGGTGCGATAGGAATAGTAGGAGCTGGTCGCGCCATAGTTCTGCTGCGGACCGGTGGCCGTCAAAATGCCAGAACCTCCTTGATTATTCGGAGGATACCAAGGGCTATGGCCAAGAAATTTCACCGTCGCGGGATCGAATCGGTTCTTGGGAACGATATTGCCCGGAAACGGATTGCTTACCCATTTGCCGTTGACCAGTTGGAGCGAAGCCGGATCGTAGATGGGATATCCGGCGCCGCCGAAATTGAAATCGCCGTTCAATTCATCGAGCGTTGGCACCGACGAGAACGTGGACTGGTTGTATTTCTCATGATGCATCGACCATCCGAAGAGAAAGAACGTCTTGTTTCTTCCATTGTAAATTTTCGGAATAAATACCGGTCCCGTTACCAGCGCTGCCAGCTCATGGTAGCTGAACGGCGCATTGCCGAGATTGAAGTAAGCCCGATGCAACATTGCGTTGTTGACGTAGCGGTCTTCGCCCTCGAAATGAAGATCGTTCGTGCCGGATTTATATGTCGCACTGAGCATTCCGCCGGCGCTGTGGCCATACTCGGCGGGTAGAACGGTGGAAGACAATTTCACTTCCTGGATCGCATTCTGCGTGGTGGACATAATGGTGTTAGTCCCTACCCCGCCGATCCCCGGATCGGTCCCCGAGATTCCGTCCATGGTGTACCCAATGCCCCGGTCCCGCATCCCCGCGATGTGAAACCCGTTCATGCTGGTGACGCCCGGCATCAGATACATCGTCATCCACGTGTAGCGCTGCATGATCGGCAGCTTGTTCATCTCCCTGCCGCTGAGAATCGTGCCTGTCGTGGAGGTGGTTGCTTCCAGCAGCGGCGAAGCCGCCGTCACTTCCACCTTCTGGATTACGTTACCGACTACAAGCTGAACGTCTACCGACGGCGTCTCATTCGATTGCAAAATGATGCCGGAGCGTTCCACCGACGAGAAACCGGCATGTTGAAATGTCACTGTGTAGGCGCCCGGAGTCAGGTAGTAGAACCGGAAGACCCCTTGTTCGTCCGTGGCCGCGCGGACGCTCAAGCCGGTCGCCGGATTCATGGCCGTGACATCCACTCCCGCAATCGCCGCGCCGGTTGAATCCGTCACGTGGCCAATAATATTGCCGGTGGCCGACTGGCCCATCAAGGCCGGACAAAAAGCGCCGGCCGCGGCAAACGCTATCGCAACCGCGAGAAGACGAAACAATCGTAAGTTCATGGAGACCTCCCAGAATCGAATTGACCCCAATTCTAATCCCGTCCGGAATCGGAAGCAAGGCTTTTTTGAATCGTTTTTCTGAATCGCTTTTCTGATCCGCTGGCGCCGCGCCCGCTCGCGGGTTCGTCCCGCTCCGTTTACCGCGCAACCGCCCAGGCCAGGCCGTCCGCGCCCTTTCCGGCGTCGATCAACTTCTCCACCGTCCAGTCCGACGTGCGGATCGCGGCCACCTGATGGCTCGCGCTGCAGGAAGCGTAAGCGGTCTGGCCGTCCGGGCTGACCAGAATTTCCTGCGGCGATTTCGGCACGTCGATGACGTGCGCCACCTTCATCGTCTGCAAATCGACTACCGCCACTTTGCTCACCGGCGGCACCGCCACCACTAGAAAGCGGCCGTCCGGCGTCGGCGCCGTTCCATAACCCGTGCCCGGAAGCTCCACCCAGTTTTTCACTTTATCCGTTTTCGTATCGATCACCGCCAGCCGCGGCTGTTTCTGATCGGAGGTGAACACCATGCTGTCGTCCATCGAGATAGCGATCCGCTGCGTTTCCCCTGAAATCGGAATGATCTTCAGCATTTTGCGCGCCTTCATATCGAGCACCGAAACGGTTCCCGGACCGACGTTCGCCGTATAGCCGCGCCGCCCGTCGTGCGAGATGATCAGCATGTGCGATTCCGGCTGTCCCGTGGGAATGGAGCCAATAATCTTCAGCGTGTGCGGATCGATGATGCTGATCGTCTTTTCCATCTCGGTCGTGACATACAGCAGCCCGTCTTTCGGGCCGAATAGAGGGCAGTGCGGACGCACTCCGCTCCCGAAATCGACGTTGCCGACTACCTTACGCGCGCCGATATCGACGACCACCATATTGTGTCCGTTCGTTCCCGGCTTGCCCACGCCGGAGTTGCCGTAGATCGGCACGTACGCCAGGCGCCCGTCCGGCGACGCGATCAATTCGTGGCCCGTGACGCCGCCTTCCTGGACCGTGGCTAACTGCTGGCCCGACTGCGGATCGACAATCCCAACGGTGTGTTCGCCTTTATTCGCGACCAGCAAATCCGCGTGGCCGGAAACGTTGTTGGCCGCGGACGCGGCCTGCGGCAACAGGCTGCAGGCGCCCATGAGCAACGGCAAAATCAGATAGGAACGTAGCATCGAAAACTCCTGTTCTGGTGCGGCCGCAAAATGCTGAAACGCGCGGCCTGATCCAGCCTACCGTATCACACTTGGCCGCGCCAAGCCTCGCTGGGCTATCATCGGAACCATGCGGAAGATCGCAATTCTCGCGCTGCTATTCGCCGCCGCCGCGGCGCCCCAATCGCTCGAACAAAATTTGCGCGCCCGGATCGGCGGCTTTTCCGGCGTGGTCTCGCTCGACGCGAAGAATCTCGACACCGGAGCAGCCATCGGCATTCGCGAATCCGATCCGGTCCGCACCGCCAGCACCATCAAACTTCCGATTCTGCTGGCCGTGTTCGACGCCATCGCGCGCGGGCAGGCGAAAT
>JBDTAT010000171.1:0-10122 GCA_039924505.1 Bryobacteraceae bacterium | reverse complement strand
CGATGGCGCACGGAAAATCGATTGTGACGGCGAACAAGGAATTGATGGCGCTGGACGGCGCGGGGCTGTGGGACCGCGCGATTCGGGCGAAGATCAACCTGGCGATGGAAGCCAGCGTCGCGGGCGGCATTCCGATTCACGCGGTATTGCGCGAAGGGATTTCGGGCGACCGGATTACGGCGTTTTATGGGATTCTGAACGGCACCAGCAATTACATTCTGACTGAAATTGAGAAGCACGGATCGAGTTTCGAAGCGGTGCTCCAGGAAGCGCAGCGGCTGGGCTATGCGGAGGCCGATCCGGCGGCGGATGTGGACGGTTACGACGCGCGGGCGAAGCTGGCGATTCTGTCGGCGCTGGCATTTGGCGAACGGATTACGCCTTCCGACATCTACACGGAAGGCATCCGGCGCATTCAACCGATCGATTTTCAGTACGCGCACCAGCTTCACCACACCATCCGGCTGATTTGCACGGCGCGGCAAACTTCGGACGGGCTTATTTTGGCGGTGCGCCCGTCGCTATTGCCGCAGGCGACTATCCTGGCCAGCGTGCAAGGAGCGTATAATGCCGTGTGGGTGCGCGGCCAATACGGGGCGGACACGTTCTATTACGGGCGAGGGGCGGGGCCGAATCCGACCGGCGTGGCGGTGGTGAGCGATCTGATGCGCGTGGCGCGGGAGATCCGGTCCGGCAGTCCGGAGCGCGTTTCGCCGTTCGCGCATGAGCGGCTGGGGGAGTACCGGCCGATTCCGATTACGCTGCAACGCTCGGCATACTATCTGCGATTCCGGGTGCAGGATCGTCCGGGGATTATCGCGAAGCTGGCGGGCGCGCTGGCCGGTCAGGGAATCAGTCTGGACGCGGTGCTGCAGTTGCCGAGCGAAAACTGGCGCGACCTGCCGTTTGTAATTACTGTGGAACCGGCGACGGAGCAATCCATACGCGATGCGATTGCGCAAATGGCATCGCTGAATTTTCTATTGGAACCGCCGCTGGCGCTGCCGATGGAGCGGTCGCTATAGGAGAGTGCGATGAAACGTTATCTAGCGATGTTGGTGTTGAGCGTGGCCGCATGCGCCCAGGTGGCGACAAAGGCCAACGAGAATTATCAGACGCCGCAGGGGCGCGCCGGTATCGCCGCCGGCCTCGACAATCCGGAGCGCAATGCGGCGGAGAAGCCCAAGGACCTGGTGAAGGCGATGGGCATCGCGCCGGGAATGACGGTGGTGGATCTGGGCACCGGCGTCGGCTACATGCTGCCGTTTTTGTGCGACGCGGTGGGGACGGGCGGCAAGGTGATCGGCGAAGATATTCAGACGGATTTTCTGGACAAAGCGCGCGCGAAAGCCAAGCACGACAAGCTGGGCAATGTGGAATTCATTTTGGGCACGGCGACCGATCCGAACCTTCCGGCGGACACGGCCGACCGGATTCTGGTGTTGGAGGTCTACCATCACTTCGACTATCCGGCGAAGATGCTGGCGCATTTGAAGGCGGCCTTGCGGCCGGACGGGGAACTGGTGATCGTCGATTTCTATAAGCGGCGCGGCGCGATGGGCGACGGCGACCGGGCGCTGCAGCACATCCGGCTGGACGAGGACGGCGTGATCCAGGAAGTAGAGGCGAACGGTTTCCGGCTGATTTCGCGGCACGAACACATTCCGAAGCGGCAGTACATGGCGATATTTGGGAAGAAATAAGCCGGTGTGTTAGGATTGATCGAAGACCCACCCAAAAGCCGGAGAGGTGGCTGAGTGGTCGAAAGCAGCGGTTTGCTAAACCGTCGTAGGGTCAAAAACTCTACCGGGGGTTCGAATCCCCCCCTCTCCGCCAGAAATCCGATCCACAGTCAAAGCAATCGCGCCGGATGTGGTAACGATCGGGAACCAACCCAACGATCGCAGTCGCGGTATGATAGCCACCGGCATGAAAAATCCGGCGAACATCGTCGCGGCCATTGGCCTTGCACTGGGCGGAGTGTTTGGCCTGGCGGGGACCGTCGTCACCCAGCGAAATCTTCAGGCGGCTTCATGGGCGATCGATGGAGTCGGTCTGGTTGTAGCGGCCGCCCTGCTCGCCTTGAAATTGTTCAGAAAAGGAAACGACATCGTGGCCGGCGGGTTTCTAGTATTCGCGATCGGCGAGGGCGTTATGCTTTCGGGAACCGCTGCGAGTCTTCCAGAAAGCGTTCCTTCCTTTGCCGCGGGTACGGCATTATGGTCCGCCGCGCTGCTGCTCACGAGCGTTCCCAAGGAGTTCGCCAACTGGGTTCGCTTGGTGGGCGTTATTGCGTCTATTCTCTTCGCGATTACGGCCGCAAGAATTTTTTGGGGCGAACAAGTGCTGCCAACGTCCTCGCCGTTGCCGTTCTTCGCGCATCCCTTCCTCGTTCTTTCGTTCGCGGGCTGGATCTGGACTTTACTGAAAGAGGACTGACGGCATCGGCTTGGAGGCGGTCCGATGACTGGACATGCATGGAAGCTTTCTACGCTTTCCAGCCCTTGCGGCGATGCCATTTCAACGTATCGTCCGCCGTTTTGTCGTTCGAGAACTTCATCGCCTTGCTGTCCCATTCCAGCTTGTGCCCGGCGCGCAGCGCCGATACGCCCAATAGCACCCATTCGGTGAAGGGGGCGGCGTATTCGAAATTCGAGCAGGCCGGGGCGCCGCCTTTGCACGCGCGGATCCAATCCTGATAATGTCCCGGTGAACGCGAGAGGACTTCGGGCGGCATCTTGTAGTCCGCCATCTTGTCGTCCGGCACCAGCCGCGTATGTTCGCCGTACGTGCCGGTGGTGAGGAAGCCTTTGTCGCCGACGAACAGCGAGCCGTTCCTTCCGTCTTTCGGGTCGCCGAGCTTTACGTCCGGCCCCAATCCAGCCTGCCTGGGCGGCAGGTTCCCGCCGTCGTACCAATACAACGTCACGGGCGGCATGGACCCGCGCGCCGGAAATTCAAACCGGATTACGGATTTCGTCGGAAACGTGTACTTGTTATCCTTCTCCTGGCTGACCACTTCCACGCTCGTCGGCGCGTGCAGTTGGAGCGCCCAGTTGGAGGGATCCAGAATGTGGCAGGCCATATCGCCCAGCGCGCCGCAGCCGTAATCGAACCAGCCGCGCCACTTGAATGGCGCATAGCCGATATTGTAGGGCCGTTCTTCGGCGGGGCCAAGCCACACATCCCAATCCATCGTTGCCGGCACGGGTTGTTCGGGGAGCAGAGCGTCGATGCCTTGCGGCCAGATGGGACGATTGGTCCAGGCATGCACTTCGCGCACGTCGCCGATCGCGCCGGACCAGATAATCTCACACGCCCGCCGCGCGCCGTCGTTCGAGTGCCCTTGATTTCCCATCTGCGTCGCCACTCCGTACTTCCGCGCGGCCGCCAGCATGGCCCGCGCCTCGGTTACCGAGTGCGCCATCGGCTTCTGCACGTACACGCCGAGTCCGCGCTCCATGCAGTGGAGCGCGGTGATGGCATGATTGTGGTCCGGCGTCGCGATGATCACCGCGTCCAGACCGGTCTCCTTATCCAGCATCTGGCGGAAATCCTTGTACTTCGCCGCCTTCGGATATTTGGCGAACGTCCTGGCGGCGTAGTCCCAGTCCGGGTCCGCCAGCGCGACAATGTTTTCGCCCGCGCATCCCGCCAGGTCGCTTCTACCCTTGCCGCCAATGCCGATGCCGGCGATATTCAATTTTTCATTCAGCGACTTATGACTCACCCGCTCGGGCAATGACATGCGCGCGGGCAACGCCGGAGCGGCCAACGCCGCGGTTCCGCCCATAAGGAACAGGCGTCGTGAAAGGCTTTCGTTTGACATGATTCTGAAATTATTGTACTCCCGCCCGGCAAAGATTGCCGATGTGCGGGCGCCAAGCGCTAAATAGCTTCGAGTTCTTCCTCGAGTAACTGCTTTTGATATAGATCGGCATAATAGCCGCCGGCGCCGATCAGCTCCGCGTGCGCCCCCTGCTCGACGATTTCGCCGTGGCTCAGCACGAAGATGATACCGGCGTTGCGGACGGTGGAAATGCGGTGGGAAATCAGGATCGTCGTGCGGCCGCGCATGACGGTGGCGAGTTGCGACAGAATGCGCTCCTCGGTCAAGGTATCGACGCTCGCGAGCGCGTCGTCGAGAATCATAATGCGCGGGTTGCGCAGAATGGCGCGCGCAATCGCGGTGCGCTGCTTCTGCCCGCCGGAGAGCGTGATGCCGCGCTCACCCACCACCGTGTCGTATCCGGCCGAAAAACCCGCGATATCCGGCGCCAGGCCGGCGATTTCGGCCGCGCTCCGGATCTCCGCCTGGCTCGCATTCTCCACGCCGAACGCGATGTTTTCGGCCAGCGTCGCGCTGAACAAGAAGGTCTCCTGCGGTACGAAGCCAATGTTGCGCCGCAGATCTTGCGGCGGCACGTCGCGCACGTCGATACCATCCACTCGCACTACGCCGGAGGTGGGGTCGATCAGCCGGCCTACCAGGCTGACCAGCGTGCTTTTGCCGCAGCCGGTGTGTCCGACGATGGCGGCCGTGACCCCCGCCGGAATGCGAAGGCTCACGTTGTGGAGCGCATCGCTACTGCCGTAGCCGACGGTTACGCCGCACAACTCAATCTCGCCGCGCAGTGGTTCGGGCAATTGCCGCGGGGCGGGCGGAGCTTTGATGCTGGGACGCTCATGCAGCAGCTCGTTAATGCGCGCCAGCGATGCGCTGCCACGCTGCAACAGATTCACCACCCAGCCCATGGCGATCATCGGCCACACCAGCATTCCCATATACGTGTTGAACATCACGAAGCTGCCGAGCGTAATGCGATGCTCCAGCAGCCTCACCCCGCCGGCCCACAGAACAATGAGGAATCCACTGGCGATCAGCGCCTGCAGCAAAGGCATGAACAGCGCGGACAACCGCGCCAGTTTGATGTTCTGCTCCACGTAGTCCTGGTTCAGCGTCTCGAACCGGGCCATCTCCGCCGCTTCCTGCGCATAGGCCCGCAGCACCCGGACGCCAAACAGGTTTTCCTGCACGCGGCTGCTGATGTCGGAGAACATGGTCTGAATCTTTTCAAAACGGTCGTGAATGCGGCGGCCGAACAGCACCACGGCCACGCTGACCAGCGGAGCGGGAGCCAGCGCAATCAACGTCAGCGGCCAATCGACGGACAACATGACGCCGACGGCCAGCACCAGCGTGACAATCGTCTCGCACCAATACATGACGCCGGGCCCCAGCATCATGCGCACCGCGTTCAGGTCGTTGGTGGCCCGCGCCATGATATCGCCGGTGCGGTAGCGCGAGTAGAACGGCGCGTCCAGCGTCACCAGGTGGGCGAACATATCGTTCCGCAAATCGTATTCGATGTCGCGCGAGATGCCGATCAGGATGACGCGCATCCAGTATTGGAAGACGCCCTTGGCGGCCGAACAGAGGACCAGCAGGGCGGCGAACTCCATCACCGCCTGCAGGCGGAAGCCGCGCGTCAGCGAGTCGATGCCGGCGCGCACAATCAGTGGTTGGGACGCGCCCAGAATATCCTTCAGAACCAGCGACCCCATGCCGAATGTGAAACCGCGGCGATAGCGCCACAGGTAGGGCCACACCGAATTCAGCATCTGGCGCGTGGAGCTCATGGCGCGTCAGATGCCCAGCCAACCGGCAATGGTTTTCATCCACTCGATGGCAAATACCTTCTTCCCCTCGCGTGTGCGCCACCAGCTATCCTGGCGGAAGTTTTCATCGCGCGCCGCCACCACATGGACGTCGATGCCGTCTGCGATGGCGCGGTAGATCCGACCGGCGCGGCGCGTATGATAGTCGCTGGTCACCAGATCGATGGAGCGGACGTTACGCTTGCGTAGTTCTTCGACGATGGCTTCGGCCTCATCGGCGGTGGATTTAGCGTCGTTGGGAAACGGGATGAAAAAATCTTGCGGATAACCGGCTTTGACGGCGAAAGGGATCGCGAGATCCGACTCATGCATACCGTAGAAGCCTCTCGGTCCGCTGATTAAGGCATGCGGCGCGAAACCGTGGTCCACCAGCGCCGCGCCTTCCAGTATGCGATTGCCGTAGGCATCGCCGGCCAGCACCACCACCATATCCGACGCCGCGGGCGGGCCCGCCTGCACCAAGTACTCGCCCAGCCACGCGCCCCACGTGTGACGGGAGATTAAGAGCGCCAGAAGCAACAACACCGGCGCAACCGGCCAGAGCGGGAGACGTTTTGCGCGAGTCGCCAAAAACTACTTCTCGTCGGCGGAATTCTTCGGATCTAAATGGCCCACCGTTTTCAGCCGCTGGAACATCCGCTCCACTTCCTGCTCGTCTTCCGGGCGCAGGAGCGGATAACGGAGGGTGGGCAGAGGCCGACGGTCCGCCGCCAGACTCTCGCCCCAGAACTGGCGGTACGGAATGCCATCGATCAAAGCTTCGCGCGAGTAGCGGCGCAAGCAACGCAGCAGCGAATGCGCCGAATCCAGATCGCCCGGATAAATCAGGAGGACACGCCGCTCGTCGGCCAGCGTGAGGTGAAGTACTAGGGGCGAGATCCAGCCGGTGCGGTCGAGCCGCCGGATCTGGGTCCAGAGCACCGATAAATTTCCAACTTTCAGATGAGTGTCGCCGATTTCGACTGCCGGGCGCATGGCCAGGAACAGCAAAGCGGCGGAGCTGAGCACAAACAGCGCGGTGGGAATAAATGCCGGAACCCAGCGGAAGCCGCACCAAGCGGAAAACGTCGCGAGTCCCAAAGCCACAAAGGCCGCGGAGAAGTAATGCCGCGAGGGAGCGTAGCGAGTAATAGGCTTTCCCACACCCTTAGACTAGCGCCTGCGAATGCCGGCGTCAATCGGTGAAATTCCTCTAGCGGATCATGCGCGGGCGGCCCGCCTCCGCGATCGTCACGATACGGCCAGGGAACGCCTGCGAATCATCCGAATGCCAGTCCAGAAGTAATGCGCGCCGCTCCAGGCGGTTGCAATTGCGGTGATCCAAACCAGCGCCGCCGAAGAGTGACCGGCGAGAACCGCCAGCACGAAGACGATCTGAACCAGCGTGCTCAGCTTGCCCCAAAGTGTCGGCGGAAAGGCCCGCAGGTTGGTACACAACAGAATCGCTCCAATCGCCGACAACATCAGCAGGTCGCGTCCGAAGACAATTGCCACTAGCCAGACGGGAGCGCGGCCGCCGATTCCGAACGCCAGAAAGATCGCGCTCAGCAGAATCTTGTCGGCGATGGGGTCCAAGTACGATCCCGCGCGCGAAGCGGCGCCCAGGCGCCGGGCGAGAAACCCGTCCAGGCCATCGGTCAATCCAGCCGCGACAAACAGCCATAGTGCGGCCTGCCGGTCGTCGGCCATCAGCAGACGAATGACAAAAGGCGCCGCCGCCAAGCGCGCCAGGCTGAGCAGATTCGGGAGGTAGCGGATCACGAAACGGGAATCACGACACCAGCGCATGGGCGGCGCGCGTGGAGAGTTGATCGAAGGTGATGATCTCGTAGAGCGATGGGTCGGACATGATTTTGGCCACCAGCGCGGCGTGCATCGCGTGCCCGGCGCGCTCGGCAATCACGTGTCCGAGCAGCGGTTTGCCGATCAGCGCCAAATCGCCAATCAAGTCCAGCGCCTTGTGCCGGCAACATTCGTCCGGAAAACGCAGACCCTCGGGATTCAGCACGGTGCGCGGCTCGAAGCATACCGCGTTTTGGAGCGAGGCGCCGCGGATAAGGCCCATGTCCCGCATCCGGTCCAGTTCATGCGCGAAGCCGAACGTGCGGGCCGGCGCAATGCCGCTCGCGTACCGTTCCGGCGTCACCTCCATATCCAGCGTCTGGCGGCCCACCATCGGGTGGTCGAAGTAGACGTCGCAGGTCAGCAAAAACCGGTCTGAAGGAACAATGGTGATGCGTTTCCCGCCGCCTTCCACCGACACCGGACGCCGGATCCGTAGATACCGTTTCCGCCGCCGGCAGGCGCGAATACCGGCGTTCTGAATCAGGTTCACGAACGGCAGTCCACTGCCATCCAGAATCGGCACCTCCAGGTTGTCGATCTCGACGAAGGCGTTGTCGATGCCCATGCTATAAAACACGCTGAGCAGGTGCTCCGTGGTGGAGATCAAAACTCCCTGCCGCATCAGGCTGGTCGCGTAGCTGACTCGCGCCACGTGACGCCAACTGGCGGGAATCTGAAAATTGTCGAGATCGGAGCGGACAAAGACAATGCCGGTGGATGGCGGCGCGGGTAGAATCCGAATATTGACCGGTACACCGCTGTGAAGCCCTACGCCACTGGCCTCCACCGGACGCTGAACGGTGGTTTCAAACCGCAACCCAGTGAACCTCCGTCTTGCGCATCCACGCTTTGGCTCTACGTTCTATCAAGCAGATATTGTAACAATCGCGGGCCGGTATGGCTAGGCTTCTGATAAAAAAAGACTTGCAGCGCGGAGGGTGTGGTAGATGCGCCACGGTTTTCACGACCGAATGTGTCGAAAACGAGGCACGGGTCCGGCCCATCTGGGAAAAGATGCCATCGAGTCCTAGGGGATACTACTAGTTGGATGAGGTGCGTTTCCGTGGTTCACTCAGGGTGGACCCGCTTCATTCGACAAAGAAAATGCCTGTTCCGACGATTCTTGCGTGGCTGATCGCTGCGTTCATGCTCTTCGTTGTTGTATCGAAATTGCTCGGGCGAATCTCGGATTACTGGTTGTTCCGGCGGCTCGCGGCCGACCCGGATAATCGTGAGCTTCAGATCAAAGCGGCGGCCCGTCACTCTCTGAAAGCCGGCGAACTATATCGCCGAGGCGTCGCGTCCGCGGCGGTCTCCGGCTATCAAACCGCGGTTTCGCTCTTTCAGCACGCGGATGTTTCCGGTCTCTGGCGCGGTGGAGCGGGGCTCGGATTCGGCGCGGCGCTCCAGGGTCTGGCCTACGCGCAGCAGGCCGCGGGCGATTTGGACGGCGCGGTTTCCAGTTTCCGGTGGTTTTTGGACCGGGCGCAATTTGAGAACTTCGACCGGACGGTGATCGCCAACGGCTATTATCTACTGGGCGAGAATCTGCTTCGGCGCGGAAGGATGGATGACGGCTGCCAGGCATTGCGGACTTCGATGGAGCGTTACCTTTCGGCCGGCTCCCACTCGATTCCAGACGCCGAACGCGTCCGCGCACGTCTGGAGCAGATCTTCCGCTCCACCAACCGCCTTCAGGAAGCCAATGAAATGGCCGGTTGGGAAGGCAGCTTCCGCCTCGACTGAACTCTCACGCCGGCCCTTCATCCCGTTAAGATAGTGGAGTGCCAGCGCCGCGCCTTTTCCTGATCGATACCTACGGTTTCGTTTTTCGCGCTTACCACGCGCGAGCCCGCAGCGGCGCGCCCCCCATGCGCACCAGCACCGGCATCTCCACCGAGGCCGTCTACATCTTCCACAACATGCTTCGCAAGCTGGTCGCAACCCACAAGCCGGAATACATCGCGGCCGTTTTTGAAAGCGCCGGGCCCACCTTCCGCGACAATGCGTTCGCCGCGTACAAAGCCAATCGCGCTGAAATGCCGCAGGATCTGCGCGATCAGGTCCCGCATATCCGCCGCCTTCTGGAGGCAATGCGCATCCCAATTCTCGAGTTTCCCGGCTTCGAAGCGGACGACGTCATCGGCACGCTGTCGCGCCGCGCGTCGGACGACGCGCTCGATGTAATGATCGTTTCAAGCGACAAGGATATGCTGCAGCTCGTCGGCGATCGCGTCTTCATGCTGAACCCAATGAAGGACGACACCGTTTACGACGCCGCGAAAGTCGTCGAGTTCATGGGTGTCCCGCCGGGCCAGGTGGCGGATCTGCTGGCGCTGAAAGGCGACGCAGTAGATAACATTCCCGGCGCGCCCGGCATTGGCGACAAGGGCGCCAAGGATCTGATCCAGCGATTCGGCTCGGTGGAAGCCGCCCTCGACCGAGCCGCTGAAGTCGAGCGCAAGATGTACCGCGAAAGCCTGACGAATCATCGCGGGCAGATCGTGCTGAGTAAGAAACTGGCGACCATCGACACGGCGGTTCCTATCGACTGGTCGCTGGCCGGCGTCGAGGCCGCGCCGCCGGACATCGCGGCCC
>JBDTAT010000170.1:0-3720 GCA_039924505.1 Bryobacteraceae bacterium | reverse complement strand
CGGGCTTGTTCCCGTTTTGCGGGGCGGCGTTCTTCGAGGCGGGGGAATTGTTTTTCGCGTCCTGTTCGGGGCCGGGCGTGGCATTCTCAGGATTGTCGCCGGAGGCTTCGGGATCGCTGGAGGGATCCTTGGAAGTCCGGTCTCCGGACTTGGACTTTGCGGCTTCGGGCGACGTGCTATCGACGTTCGGTTCATCGACGACGTCCAGGGCGGAATCGGGCGCGGCATCCGGCGCTTTTCCGTCCGGCGAATCGACGTTGATCCCGATCTTCTTCATCTCGTCCGCGATTCGTTTCTGGAGCGGCGCCGTCTTGCGCGCCTGCGCGATACGCGTGGCGGGCGGAAAGAACGTGTCGAACGCCATGGCGACGAGCGACCGATGCAGGTCGAGCGTGCGAGTGACGCCATAGCGCAGACCGAACAGGCTGCCGGCCGCGAGCGTGAGGGCGAGGGCGGCATAAAGCGAGCGCGGCGCATGGAAAGGAAGCGCGCGGCCGAGGTCGGCGGTGCGGGCGAGTTCCGCCGCGCGGCGTTGCTGCTCCTTAACGACGATGGGATCGGCGTGGCCGGGATGCGCGCGAAAGTGGAACGCTGTCGAGATGGCATCGTGGAGGCCGAGGCCGCGATCGACCGATTGCGCCAGCGAATACGGCGAAGGAAAGCGGCGGGTGATGCGCCAGACGCCGACGGCGAGGCCGCCGCCGAAAACAATGGCCAGCCAATACCAGGCGAGGACTTCGGTGCCGACCAGCAGCAGGAGAATGGCCGCTCCCATCACCAGCGCGAGGGAGAAGACGGCCTGATCGAGAAGGAGCGTCGCGAATTGGCGCAGGCGCGCCCGTTTCAGCAGTTCCGTGAGTGCGTTCGAATCGCGCAAGGGGGTGGCCGCAAGGTCCTTCTATTCGATTATGGCACTGTTTACGGGAAACCGGCAGGGACCGGCAGGCTGTGAGTTCCTTTACTTTCAACCATATATGGTGTTACGCTGAGTGTCTTAATGCGTACTGTCGACCTGATCCACCGCAAGCGTGACGGCGAGGAACTTTCGCCCGAAGAAATTCAGTTTTTGGTTGAGGGCTACACGCGGAATGAGATACCCGATTATCAAATCGCCGCGTTTCTGATGGCGGTCTTTTACTCTGGAATGACAGACCGCGAAGTGAGCAGTCTGACGGAGTCGATGATGCGGACGGGCGAAACCGTGGACCTGTCGTCGATTCCGGGCGTGAAGGTGGACAAGCACTCCACCGGCGGGGTTGGAGATAAGACCAGCCTGATTTGCGCTCCGTTGGCGGCGGCCGCGGGCGTGGTGGTGCCGATGATTTCAGGCCGCGCGCTGGGCCACACGGGCGGCACACTGGACAAACTGGAATCCATCCCTGGATTCCGCACGGATTTGACGGTCGACGAATTCAAGACGCAACTGGCGGCGCATGGTCTGGCGTTTATGGGCCAGACGGGGCAGGTAGCGCCGGCGGATGGGAAGCTATACTCGCTGCGCGATGCGACGGCAACGGTGGAATCGATTCCGCTGATCTCGTCGTCGATCATGTCGAAGAAGGTGGCCGAAGGGCTGGACGCGCTGGTGTTGGACGTGAAGGTAGGGTCGGGCGCGTTCATGAAGCGGCAGGTGGATGCGCGGCGATTGGCGCAGATGATGGTGGGGATCGGGCGGCGGATGGACAAGCGGGTGCAGGCGCTGATCACCGACATGAACCAGCCGCTGGGATACGCCATCGGCAATGCGTTGGAGATCATGGAAGTTTCGCAGACGCTGCAGAACGCGGGGCCCGTGGATCTGACGCGCCTTTCGCTGGAACTGGCGGCGCGGATGATCTACCTGGGCAAGATAACGAAGACGCTGGAAGAAGCGCGGGAACTGGCGCAGGCGAAGTTGCTGGATGGCTCGGGCTACCGGAAGTTCCGCGACGTGATCGCGGCGCAGGGCGGCAACGCGCAGGTGCTGGACCGTTTCGACCTGCTGCCGAATGCGACGGGCGCGCGCGAAATCGTTTCGCCGCGGGCCGGTTATGTGAGCAAGGTGGACGCCGAGTGCATCGGCCAGGCTTCGTCGATGATGGGCGCCGGGCGCGACACCAAGGAAGACTCGATTGATCCCGCGGTGGGCGTAATTCTGGAAGTGAAATCGGGCCAGAAGGTGGATGCGGGCGCGGTGCTTTGCCGCCTGTATTACACGTCCGAGGAGCGCGTGGAGGACGCGGCGCAGTTAATTGAGGACGCGTTCCATATTTCCTCGCAACCGCCGGAGGAACGCGAGTTGATTCTCGAAGTGGTGGGCTAAGCCGGCCGGCCATGGCGCGATTCACCGGCCTTCTGGGGATACTGGTGATCGTCGGCGTGGCGTACGTCTGCTCCACGCACCGCAAGGCAATCCAACTGCGTGTGGTGCTGTGGGGACTGGGTCTGCAGTTTGCCTTCGCATTTCTAGTGTTGAAGACGGCCGTGGAACGCGTGTTTCAGCAGGCCAGCGTGGCCGTGAATCACATGCTGGATTACGCGTCGGAGGGCAGCAAATTTGTCTTCGGCGATAAACTGGGCGCAAAGTCGGCGGACTTCGGCGTGGTGTTCGCATTCCAGGTTCTGCCCATCGTCATCTTCATCGCATCGCTGTTCGCCATCCTTTACTACCTGGGTGTGATGCAGGTTTTCGTGAAGTGGATGGCGGTGGGGATGCAGAAGTCGATGGGCACCAGCGGCGCCGAATCGATGAACGTGGCGGCGAGCATCTTCATGGGCCAGACGGAAGCGCCGCTGACGATTCGTCCGTTTCTCGAAGGCATGACGGAATCCGAGCTGTTCACGGTGATGACCAGCGGCATGGCGCACGTTTCGGGCGCGGTGATGGCGGCGTACGTATTAATCGCGGGAGTCGAGATACGGCACCTGTTGACGGCGGTGATCATGACGGCGCCGGCGACCATAATGCTGGCGAAGATGCTGGAGCCGGAGGTGGGAACACCTGCGACATTGGGCCGCGTGGAAATCCATGTGGAGAAACCGGGCGTCAACATCATCGATGCGGCCGCGCGCGGGGCGAGCGACGGCGTGAATCTGGCGCTGAATATCGGCGGCATGCTGATCGCGTTTCTGGGACTGATTGCGCTGGTGAACGGCGTGCTCGGCGGGTTACACTCGCTGCCTTATCTGGGGTGGGTGCCGGTATCGATGCAGAAATTTCTGGGGATGGTGTTCGCGCCGGTCGCCTGGCTGCTGGGGGTGAGCTGGAAGGATTGCGCGTCGATTGGCGACCTGCTGGGGACGCGGCTGATCCTGAATGAATTTGTGGCGTTCGTGGATCTGGGCAAGATTCGCGCGACGCTGGACCCGCGCAGTTTTACCATCGCGACGTATGCGCTGTGCGGATTCGCGAATCTCAGCTCCATTGCCATTCAGATCGGCGGCATTGGGGGCCTCGCGCCAACGCGCAAGTCGGACCTGGCGCGCATGGGATTGAAGGCGGTGGCGGCGGGCACGATGGCGAACTTCATGTCGGCTTGCATTGCCGGAATGCTGATTTCCTAAGTAACAGTCCGCAAAACGGAGCGCGCGGGCTGCTTGCTTGATTGCAAGGAGGAGGCCTGCGCACCTTTTGCGGGCTAGCGAGTTATGCCGGGAGCGTTGGATTTCATTCGCTCGCGCACGGATGCGCGGCCGCGGATCGCCGTGGTGCTGGGCAGCGGACTGGGGGCATTCGCCGAT
>JBDTAT010000169.1:0-4293 GCA_039924505.1 Bryobacteraceae bacterium | reverse complement strand
TCTTAACCTCCTGACTTGCTCGTCAGTAACCATCAGTAAACGCTCCACAGCGCTTCTAAGATGGTGATTTATAGTTGTCGCCGTCCGGCAGTTTTAATTGTCGTTAAACCCGCAATTCTAATTGTCGCCAATCAGTTTATCGCTGCCGGTAGTGGAACAATGCTGCGACCATGCGTTTGAACAGTTAATGGCGGAGATGGCGACGTCGGGGGCGCGACGGGCAGCGTTTTTTCTGGATGGCACGTCGGTTCGCATGCCGCATACAGAGGATCTGGTGCAAGCCTATCCGCCCACCGCGAATCAGCACGGCCAATCCCACTGGCCGTTGATTCGGATGCTGGTAGCGCACGATCTGTACACGGGACTGGCCATGCGCCCGAAATGGGGGCCCATGAACGGCAGCCAGGCAGTGAGCGAGCAGGCCCTGCTGGATCAGGCCATCAATCGACTGCCGGAGGGAGCGATGGTGGTAGCGGATGCCAGTTTTGGCGTATTTTCGGTAGCCTACGCAGCGGTCCAGCAAGGTCATCCCGTGGTACTGCGACTCACCGCAGTGCGCGCCCGCTCTATGGCCGGAGGCGCATTGCGGGACCGAATGGATCAGCGCGTGGTGTGGAAACCCAGTCGGGACGACCGCAGAAGCCATCCCGAATTACCCGCCGATGCCTGTGTAGAGGGGCGACTGATAGTGCGCGAGGTCCAGCCCGGCAATGGAGCGGAAGCATTTCTGCTAGCGCTGTTTGCAACGCTGCCGGATCCGGCCGAGGAGATCGTCAAATTGTACGGCCATCGCTGGAACATCGAAGTCGATCTGCGAACTTTAAAGGGCACGCCGCGGCTGGAAGAACTCACTTGCACCACTTCGGTGATGGTGGCCAAGGAAATCGACTCGGCCATGTTGGCGTACAACCTGGTGCGTGCGGTCATGTATATGGCCGCTCGGAAAGCGGGGTTGGAGCCTCGCGCCTTCAGCTTCACGAAGGTGCGGAATGTGCTCAACGCCTTTCTCCCGCAGATCGCCGCGGCCATCGACGAGCATCAAGCGCGGAAATTGACGGAGGACATGCTGTACTACTTAGATCGAACCAGACTCCCGAAGCGCCACCGCAAGCGGCCATCCTCCCCCAGGGCCGTTTGGCCCAAACCCAAATCTACCCAGCACGACACCTATAAGCCAATGCCACGGATAAACCAATGCCACGGACTCATCTGAAATCGGCCTCACTACAGGCCGTTGCCTACTTGGACTTGCAGGCTCTTCTGGAACTGGAATTCAGAAGCGGGTCGGTCTATCACTACTTCGACGTTCCCACAGAAACCTATAAGGACTTGCCGCGGGCGGAATCTAAAGGTACATACTTCAATCGCCACATTCGGCACCGCTTCGCTTACGCCAAGATCCGCCGCGAAGAACGAGAGTAATTTTTGTAGGATGCCTCCTGTCCATTTCATGCCGGAGTCACGGACGTTTTGCGGACGCACGTTCGTGGCCGACGAAGTGGAGTTGATGTGTCGCCTCTCGTCGGAGTACTCCGCTCTGGGAGTCACGGAGATCGCGCGTACTGTCTGTGAACTGCTGGACTGGAGACGGCCCGGCGGAGGTTTGAAGAATCACGAGTGCCGACAACTGCTGGAACGACTCGCGGCCGAAGGACACCTGAAGCTTCCCGAACTGCGGAAGCTGGGAGGAAGGGGGCCGAGGCGGGCAGACATCTCCAGACCCTGCATCGAACCCGCGCCGGTAGAATGCGTCTTGAGCGAATGCACGCCGCTGGAGTTGGCCGCGGTGGAAGGGAAAGAGGAAAGCCGTTTGTGGCGCGAACAGGTGGAGCGATATCACTATCTGGGGTGCTGTGTACCGTTTGGCGCGAACCTGCGTTACTGGGTGCGGAATCGCGATCGGGAACTGGCTTGTCTGCTCTGGACTTCGCCCGCTTGGAAGATGCAGGCTCGGGACGTATGGATCGGCTGGAATGATGAACAACGGCAACGTAATCTGCAATCGATCGTCAATAATGGCCGCTTTCTGGTTCTGCGGTGCGAGTCAAAGGGCTAGCCAGCAAGATCCTGGCACTGAGCGCTCGGCAAATACCGCGCGACTGGGAGACACGATATGGGAGTCGTCCAATGTTGCTCGAAACCGTCGTCGATGCAGCCCGTTTCCGCGGAACCTGCTACCGCGCCGCCAACTGGATTTACGTCGGGAAGACATCCGGTCGCGGCCGGATGGACCGCGAGCACAAAAGCCAAGATCAGGCCGTCAAAGATATCTACCTCTACCCGTTGATCCCCGATGCGCGACAGGCAGTTATCCCGCGGTGATCTCACGCCGTAAGCCAAAAACTATGTGGCATTAGGCAAGCTTGGGTTTGCGAGGGCGTCCGCTACCCGCTATCGTCCAATCGTAGAACTGCGACCCGTTTCGCGCCCAAACGGCGCTGGCGGATACGATTACGAAAGCCAAAGTTCGAACGTATGTTTCAATTCAAGCTTGGCGGCGGAGTCCGGCCATAATCTTACCCGAAGGAAAGGCGTACGTGCGCGCGCGGATGGCTCGATCGCAGAACCGTACACACCCGCGGAGCGCCATGAGCGGCTAATGCGAGAGCGATCGGGGCCAGCGTTCGCAAAGCCAGAATCGCCGCGGTCGGTTAGTAACGATAGAACTCCGACTTGTAAGGGCCTTCGACGGGCACGCCAATGTAGTCCGCCTGCTTCGGAGTCAACGTAGTCAGCTTCACGCCAATCTTCTCCAGGTGCAGGCGAGCTACTTCTTCGTCAAGTTTTTTCGATAGTGTGTAGACGCCGATCTCATAGCTGTCCTTGTTCTTCCAGAGATCCAACTGCGCCAACGTCTGATTGGAAAAGCTGCTCGACATCACGAAACTCGGATGCCCGGTCGCGCAACCCAGATTGACTAAGCGGCCTTCCGCCAGCAGGAAGATGCAGTTACCCGCCGGAAACGTGTACTTGTCCACCTGCGGCTTAATGTTCGTCCGCGCCACGCCAGGAGCCTCGTTCAGCCGGTCCACTTCGATTTCGTTGTCGAAGTGGCCGATGTTGCAGACAATCGCCTGATCCTTCATGTGTTGCATATGGTCGAAAGTGAGGATATCCACGTTGCCCGTGCAGGTTACATAGATGTCGCCTAGCCCGAGCGTATCTTCCACCGGCGCGACCTGATAGCCTTCCATTGCGGCTTGCAACGCGTTGATCGGATCTATCTCGGTCACGATGACGCGCGCGCCCATGCCGCACAGCGATTGCGCCGAACCCTTCCCCACATCGCCATAACCGCAAACCACGGCGACTTTGCCCGCTAGCATCACGTCCGTCGCGCGCTTGATTCCATCGGCCAGCGACTCGCGGCAGCCATACAGGTTGTCGAACTTCGATTTCGTAACCGAGTCGTTGACGTTGATCGCGGGCACCAGCAGCTTGCCTTCCTGATGCATCTTGTAAAGACGGTGAACCCCGGTCGTGGTTTCTTCTGAAACACCCTTCCAATCGGCCACCATTTCGTGCCAGCGCCGCGGATTTTCCGCGTGAACCTTCTTGAGCAAATCTTTGATCACCTTCTCTTCGTGGCTGCCCGATGCCGAGTTGACCCAATCGTCGCCATTCTCCAGTTCGTAGCCTTTGTGCAGCAGCAGCGTAACGTCGCCGCCGTCGTCCACAACCAGTTCGGGGCCGTTCCCATCGGGATGGCTGACCGCCTGATAGGTGCACCACCAATACTGTTCAAGCGATTCGCCTTTCCACGCAAAAACCGGAACGCCAGTCCTGGCGATAGCGGCCGCGGCGTGATCCTGCGTCGAAAAAATGTTACAGCTGGCCCATCGAACGCTTGCGCCCAATTCCGACAGCGTTTCGATCAGCACGGCGGTCTGAATGGTCATGTGCAGCGACCCGGTGATACGCACGCCGGCGAGGGGCTTGTCTTTTGCGTACTTCCTTCGAATGGCCATCAAGCCCGGCATTTCGTGCTCGGCGATGGAGATCTCTCTACGGCCGAATTCGGCCAGGGAGATGTCGGCGACTTTGTAGTCGGCTGCCGCGGCGGGCGTCATAACGGTGCTCATATGGGATCAGAATAACACATTCGATCAAGAAATCATGATTGCTTGATAGAATAAGTGAATGGCGGGTTTCCTGAAGGCGTTGCGGCTGTTGGGCGACGAAGCCCGCGTGCGCATCTTGCGCCTGCTGGAAAAAGAAGAACTCAGCGTCGCCGAGTTGCAGGAAGTCCTCGGCATGGGGCAGAGCCGCATTTCCATGCAGCTTTCACAGTTG
>JBDTAT010000168.1:0-4918 GCA_039924505.1 Bryobacteraceae bacterium | reverse complement strand
CGCCGAGTTCCACAAACGGCTCGGCATCACCGGCATCGTGCTGACTAAAATGGACGGCGACGCGCGCGGTGGCGCGGCTCTATCGATTCGTTCCGTCACCGGACAGCCGCTGAAGTTCGTGGGCGTGGGCGAAAAATTCGACGCCTTCGAATTGTTCCATCCGGACCGCGTGGCCTCGCGCATCCTCGGCATGGGCGACATGCTGTCGCTGATCGAGCGCGTGGAAGAGAATATCGATCAGAAAAAAGCCGAGGAGATGCAGCGCAAGCTGATCGAGAATGAGTTCACGCTCGAGGATTTTCGCGATCAGATCCGCCAGTTGCGGAAATTGGGGCCGCTGGAATCGATTCTCGGGATGATGCCCCAGCTCGGCCCGATGAAGGACCTGAAGAATATGAAGGTGGACGAGAAGGAGATCAGCCGGATCGTCGCCATCATCGACTCGATGACTCCGCGCGAGCGGGTCAATCACCTGATTATCAATGGAGCGCGCCGCCGGCGGATCGCCAAGGGCAGCGGCACCAGCGTCCAGGAAGTAAACGGGTTGCTGAAACAATACACGCAAGCGCGCAAGATGATGCGCAGCCTCACCGGCGGCGGAGGCTTTCTGGGCAAGCGTCTCGGCAAGCTGAAGCTGCCTCCGTTCGGGATGCAGTGACGCCCGCGGGCAGCAAAATCAACGCATTGCCCAGGCGCGACCGTAACGGAGCAGTTTCTACCACAGGCTGCTAAGATTAAGATAAACCGATTGGATCTTGAAGGAGAAGAAACGGAATGTTGATGATTCGGCTTGCGCGGTTCGGCGGAAAGAAAAAACCGTCATATCGCATCGTGGTGATCGACAAGGAACGTGCGCGCAACAGCCGCTCGGTAGAGGTGCTCGGCTATTACAATCCCGTCACGCAACCCATGACCGTCAAACTGGACCAGGACCGGGTTCAGCACTGGATTAAGCAAGGAGCGCAGCCGTCCGATACGGTTGCCCGCTTGATTCGGAACAATCCGGCGCCGGTTGCGGAACCCATCGCGTCGTAGCATCGCGGCCGCGCAATTCCATCGGCTAAGCGGGGCGCCTGGCGAGACGCATCTCAAGAGATTATAAGAGGACTGGGATGAAAGAATTGGTGGAGGAAATCGCGAAAGCCCTGGTAGACCTTCCCGGCGAAGTAAGCGTGCGCGAAATTTCAGGAGAGCAGGTTACTGTGTTGGAGTTGCGCGTGGCCCCCAGCGACCTGGGCAAGGTTATCGGCAAACAGGGCCGAACGGCGCGCTCCATCCGGACGCTGCTCGGCGCCGCCGGAATGAAGTTGAACCGGCGATTCACGCTCGAGATTCTGGAGTAGGGCGGGATTGCCGCCAGAGCCGGAATCCGCCGCGACGGAGTGGGTCGCCGTCGCGCATCTTGTCCGCGCGCGCGGCAACCGCGGTGAATTATCGGCCGTGGCGCTGACCAGCCACGTGGAGCGTTACGAGGCGCTCCGGCAGGTGTACCTGAACGGAAAGCCGTTCCAGGTGGAATCGATCTGGCAACATGGCGATCGCTGGATCTTCAAGTTCGCCGGGGTAGATTCTATTTCGGACGCCGAAAAGCTGGCCGGCGTAGACGTCTGCATTCCCCGCGAGGAGCGGATTGCGCTGCCGCCCGATGAGTATTATTTCTCGGACCTGATTGGCTGCCGGGTGTTGGACGCGCGCACCGGCGAGTTACTGGGCGCGGTCGAAAGAGTGGAGGAATTTGGCGGACCGCCCTTGCTGGCGGTGAAGCTGGATGTGAAGCCGGAAAAGGAGGGAAAGGAAATGTTGATACCATTCGTCAAAGCCATCTGCATCGTCATCGACATCGCCGGACGCGAAATCCGCGTCGATCTCCCCGAAGGCTTGAAGGATCTGAACCCATGATCTTCCACCTTGTCACGATCTTCCCGGAGTTTTTTGAGGGGCCGTTCCGCCACGGGGTAACGGAGCGCGCGGCCGATTCCGGTCTGCTCCAGATCCGCATCCACGACCTCCGCAAATGGACCTTCGATTTCCACCGCAGCGTCGACGATCGCCCGTTCGGCGGCGGCGAGGGGATGCTGCTGAAGGCTGAGCCCTTATTCCTGGCCGTGGACGAAATCTGGCCGCGGCGGACAGCCGGTCAAAAAATCATCCTGCTGTCGGCGCAGGGCCGCCCGTTCAATCAAAGCGCCGCCCGCCGGCTCGCGCAGGCCTCGGAGTTGATGCTGTTGTGCGGCCGCTATGAAGGTGTCGACGAACGCGTGGCCGAGCACCTGGTGGACGAAGAGCTTTCAATCGGCGATTATGTTTTAAGCGGCGGCGAGTTGGCGGCGGCCGTCGTAGTGGACGCCGTCGCCCGCCTGATCCCGGGCGTTCTCGGCAACGAAGCCTCGGCCGTTCAGGAGTCGTTCAGCGAAGAGGGCCTGCTCGATTGCCCGCAGTATACGCGCCCGGCGGAGTTCCGCGGTTGGAAGGTGCCGGAAGTCCTGCTCGGCGGGAATCACGAAGAGATTCGCAAATGGCGGAGGAAAGCCGCGGTCGAAAAGACCGTCCGCCTCCGGCCCGATCTGTTATCACGAAAGGAAGCAGTTCTCGAATGATCAACGCAACGCTCACCAAAATAATCAACAAAAACAAACGCGCCGATGCGCACCCCGAATTCAGCCCCGGCGACACAATTCGCGTCCACGTCAAAATCAGAGAAGGCGACAAGGAGCGCTTGCAGGCATTTGAAGGCACCGTCATCGCGCGCAACCACACCGGGATGGGCGAGACCATCACGGTCCGTAAGATGAGCTTCGGACACGGCGTCGAGCGCATCTTCCCGGTGCATGCCCCGGTGGTCGACCATATCGACATGGTCCGGACCGGTCGTGTGCGCCGCGCCAAGCTGTACTATCTGCGCGGACTCCGCGGGAAAGCCGCCCGTCTCCGCGAGCGTGAATAGCCGAAGTGCCCGATCGCATACAGAGCCTGGGCGCCCTCCGGGCACGGCAGGGAGCGGTTGGCATGGTTACCGTGATGCCGAAGCGTCCGACACGCGAACCAGTTCTCAGCTTGCGAGGCAGTGCGCGCCATGCCTTAGGCGCGTTCGAGCGCGCAGCCCGCGAGCGTGGCTACCGTCTGCCGGCCGGCGCCGACGAGGTGGGCCGCGGGTGTTTGTTCGGGCCAGTATTTGCGGCCGCCGTCATTCTCTCACCCGCCCGGCCCATCCGCGGCGTGCGGGACAGCAAACAACTGACGCGGGAGCAGCGCGAGACGCTGGCGCCGCGCATTCGCGAGCGCGCGATCGCCTGGGCCATCGCCGGCGCCGACCCATTTGAAATCGACCAGTTGAATATCTATCAGGCTTCGCGCCTCGCCATCCGCCGCGCGGTTGAACGGCTTGCACCCGCGCCCGATTTTCTGCTCGTCGATGCCCTGACCATCGATCTGCCCCTCCCGCAGCAGGCTATTATCCACGGCGACGCCCTGTCGCAAGCCATTGCGGCCGCTTCCATTCTGGCGAAGGTGGCTCGCGACGAATGTCTGGCTGCCTGGGACCGCGTGTTTCCGCAGTACGGGTTCGCCAGCAACAAGGGCTATGGAACGCCCGACCACTTGGAGGCTCTGGCGAAATTTGGCCCCACCAGCCTGCACCGGTTCAGCTTCCAGCCGGTTCGTTCCGCCTGCCCGTACCGGATGTGGTCCGGCTATCTGGAGCCACGACAGACCGGGTTGTTCGAGGAACTGGCGGGTGCGCCATGCAAATAGAGCCGCCGGCCACCGAGGGTTCACCAGCCAAGCCGCGCCGCCCCTGGTATCTCAAACTTCTTAGCCTGCTGTTTGTCCTCGTGTGTTTCGAGATCGGCGTCATCCTGCTGGTTTTTCCGTGGATGCACTTCTGGGACAGCACCTCGCTGACACTCCGCTGGCCGTGGCTCGCCACGTTCTGGGCCAGCAGCTATTTTCGCGGCGCGATGAGCGGACTGGGTCTGGTGAACATTTACATCTCGTTCCTGGAGATCTTGCGGCTGGTCCGCGCCTCCGCCGGTTGAACGGCGCAGTGTAGTAGCGCAAAGGCTTCAGGCGCGCGGGATTTTCCGTCCGCCGAAACGCAGTAAAATGAAAAGAATCCGATGAATCAAGATAATTCCGCCGTCACCGAGCCGGTTCCTCCAGCGCTCCCGAGCCAGGTGTCCGAACCTTCGCGCGGCGCACTCGCCGAATGGACCATCACCATCATCCTGCTGCTGTTCGGCACAACGTTTCTGGTGCAGGCCTTCGTCATTCCCACCGGCTCCATGGAAGACACGCTGCTCATCGGCGACCACCTCCTGGTGGATAAACTCGCCTATGCGCCGCCCGGCCCCGTCAGCCGGCATCTGCTCTCTTATACCCAGGTGAAGCGCGGCGACATCATCGTGTTCCGCTACCCCGTGGACATCAGCCAGACCTTCGTCAAGCGCTGCATGGGCGTGCCCGGCGACCACCTCAAGCTGATCAACAAAGAGGTTTACTTAAATGGCGCCAAGCTGAACGAGCCATACGCGTATCACAAGACCGATTACATCGATTCCTACCGCGATAATTTCCCCAGCGAGCCGAACACCGGCCTGATGGAGCCGGCCGTGGACATGCTCCAGAACAACGTGGCGAACGGCGAGGTGGTGGTGCCGCCCAACTCCTACTTTGCGATGGGTGACAATCGCGATTCCTCGCTCGACAGCCGTTACTGGGGCTTCGTCCCGCGCGGCAATATCATCGGCAAGCCGCTGATCATCTACTGGTCCTACGACGCAACCACCGATCAGCTTTCGAGCGCGCGGTCGTAGACGGGCCCCGCGGGCGGGGCGGGGAAGTTATCGCGGTAGGGCTCAATGCCGGGGAATACGTGTTCGACGTAAGGCTCAGCCAGTTGCTTTCCGTTCAAAATGATGTT
>JBDTAT010000167.1:0-9342 GCA_039924505.1 Bryobacteraceae bacterium | reverse complement strand
CGCGCCGCACTCCGTTTTGCGCATATTACTTTAAAGAACTCAATTCCGGTTTGTCGTCTTCCACCACCACATACGCGGGCTGCTCAAGCAGTTTCGGCGGTTTCCCCGGGACCTCCACCAGCACCATAAGCTGCAGCCGTCCCGGCTTGGCGAATGGCGGAATGCGGAATGTAATAGCGTTGTCGCTTTGCTTCAGAACTTTCACCCGCATATCGAACTTGTGGTCCGTCAGGTAGACCTCGTGGACGCGGTCCTTGCCCAGCGAGACGCCCTGGATATTCAGTTCACTGCCCGGCTTCCCGGTGTTGGGCGATACGCCGGTGACTTGCGGAGACTCGGCCGACAGCACGCCATACGGCGCCGCGGCGAGCAATATCGCGGTTGCAAGCAATGGAAATTTCATTTCTGTTTCACCGTGACTGAAACTATAGTGCTATTTTCGAGGCCCTGCAATCGTACTTTAGTCCCAATTTCCCTACGGTAAGCGCCGTAGGCTATCTCATGGAATCTGCCGCAGAACCGGCCGCCACAATCCATTACCCGACACGCCGGCGGGCGCCCCGCATTCCCCCCGCCAAGCCCGGCCTGCGATAAACTGGATATTTGGCTATGCTCTCCATCGTCATCCCGATTCACAATGAAGAGCCGGCCATTCTTCCTCTCTACGACCGGCTCACCTCGGTGCTCGAAGCGCTGCAGCGCCCCTACGAAATTCTGTTCATCGACGACGCCTCAACCGACCGCAGCTTCGACCTGCTCGCGAATCTCGTCGAGACCGATCAGCGGTTGAAAGTGATCCGTCTGCGTCGCAATTTCGGCCAGACCGCGGCGCTTTCGGCGGGCTTCGATGAAGCCCAGGGCAACATTATCATTTCGCTCGATGGCGACCTGCAGCACGACCCGGAAGACATTCCCGCGCTGCTCAAAAAAATCGACGAAGGCTGGGACATCGCCAGCGGCTGGCGCAAGCAGCGCCTGGATAACGCCTTCACCCGCCGCATCCCATCGCGCATTGCGAACTGGCTGATGGCTCGGGCCTCCGGCGTCAGCCTTCACGATTTCGGCACCACGTTCAAGGCTTACCGGGCTGAAGTGCTGAAGGACATCAACCTCTATGGCGAGCTGCACCGCTTCATACCGGCGCTTGCCAGTTTTTACGGAGCCCGTATTGTTGAGGTTCCCATTCGCAACGCTCCACGGACCAGCGGCGGCTCGCATTATGGCCTGGGGCGCACGTTCAGTGTCTTGTTCGACATCCTGACCATTAAGTTTCTGCTCAGCTATTTCACGCGCCCGATGCACTTCTTCGGCAAGCTCGGTTTGGCCGGCACCCTCTCCGGCGGAGCGGTGCTCGGATTTCTCGTGCTCGACAAGGTGCGCGGCCACGACATCGTCTACGAGCATGGCCCGTTGATGATGGCGGGCGGCTTGTTACTATTGGCCGGGTTGATGATGTTCAGCACCGGCCTGCTGGGCGAGGTCATGATTCGCACCTATTTCGAAAGCCAGGGCCGGCGCATCTACGCGGTGCGCGAAATCCGCACCCGGCGCGAGCCGCACGTGACCGACGGAGCCCGCTGATTTACGGAATGCAAACCAAAGCGGTTATTTTCGATTTTGGCGGAGTGCTATGCCATCACCCGCGGCCGGAAGACATCGCCGCGCTGGCCGCGCTGTGGAATCTGCCGCCGGATGAATTTCTAAAACACTTCTGGGCGCACCGCGCCGCCTACGACCGCGGCGATCTGACGCCGGCACAATACTGGCAATTGTTCGCCGCATCCGCCGGATGTCCGCCCGCCAATGGACGGCTGCCGGAAATCGTGCGGCGCGATGTGGCTTTCTGGATGCATCTGCGGCCGGAGATGCTCGTATGGCTGCGCGCCGTAAGGCGGTCCGGCTATCGGACGGCGCTGCTCTCCAACCTGCCGCGCGAATTGGGCGAACACCTTCGCCTCCACGGCGGCTTCTTTTCGGACTTCGATCACCTGACGCTTTCCTACGAAGTGAAGTCCGTAAAACCGGAGGAGCGGATCTACCACCATACGCTTGCAGGAATCGGCGTCGCCCCCGAAGAGTCGATTTTCCTCGACGACCGGCCGGAGAACATCCGCGCCGCTAGCGCCCTGGGCATTCACGGGGTGTTGTTTGAAACACCCGCCCGGTTCGCGGCAGGTGTTGGCGCCCGCCTCGGATTGCCGGAGTTGCATCTGCTTCAAGACGCCACTTCGTAAATCCGGTGCCCCTCGGCCCTCCGCCAGTAATCTTCAAAGAGACCCTTCATCGCTTCGCCCAACCCGGGATGGTCGAACACCAGCGCCGTCCATGTAGGATGCGTGATCACCGGATCGAGCAGCGCGATCATCCCTTTGCGCGCATCGAACAGCGCCAGTTTCATTGAAAGCGACGCGATCTGCCGCACCTGAACGCCGATGTTGGCATACTCCACCAGGCGCTGGCGGTGCGCGTCGTCGAGCGCCCCCGCCTCCAGCAACAATCTGCACCCGACGCCACGCAGCCGGGCCCGCCGGACAAGTTGTTCGTCGAGCGGATCCACCGCATAAGGCGGACGCGAAAATTCCATGTATTCCGATTCGACGTCGGAGAGCATCCGCCGGTACTGCGCCGCGGTTTGGCCCGGCTCGCTGACAATCCGCAGATAGTCGAGCGTGCCGCGTCCGCCCTGGCCCTCCGCATACGCGGTCATCAGATCGTCGATCAAACCATCGGCGGTGCGCGCCCGGTCGGTAAGATCCTGCGTCAACGATCTCTCGCGGCGGGCGAGATAGCTGGGGATGGCCAAGCTCGGCTCCACCGCCGAAAACAACTTGGTCTTCTCCTGCACCACTTGCGCGAAACCCTTCTCCACCAAGCTGTCGAGCACTTCATAGATCTTCTGGCGCGGCACCCGCGAGCGCGCCGCCAGCTCCAGCGCCTTGAAGCGCGGATGACCGATCAGCACCAGGTAGGAGCGCGATTCGTAGGCGTTCAAACCCACGCCCTGGAGCCGCCGCCAGAATCTCTGATATTCAGCCTCGGGCAGATCTTTGGCCATTTGAGCCTAGAGCATATCAAAAGCGCAAAGGGTGCGGCGCGCCCCCCTTCCGAGGTAGAACGTCTCGCGCCGCACTCCGTTTTGCGCGAATTCCAAAGAAGCGCAAAGGGTGCGGCGCGCCCCCCTTCCGAGGCAGGACGTCTCGCGCCGCACTCCGTTTTGCGCGAATTCCAAAGAAGCGCATAAGGATGCGGCGCGCCCGTCCGAGGCAGGAACTGTCCCGCGCCGCGGGAGCTTCAGTGCGGTTCGGTCCTGCTACCGTTCGCGGTCCCGCTGCTGTTCATGCCCGCGTCCACGCTCTTGCATATGTTCCCGATTGTCGTGATGCTGCTCCACGCGCTGCTGCGCCCGGTAGCGCTGCACCGCGTAAGGGTGAACGTAAGTGTTCCGGTTCACGTACGTCCGGTTCCAGTTGTTGTTGTTGATGATCACCGCGTGATTCGCCCAGCCTACGCGGTTGCCGCCCCATCCCCACGGACGGAATCCCGCGCCAATGGTGATGCCTCCGCCAAACGAAATCGCGCCGCCCACAAAGAAACCCGGTCTCGGGCGGGCATACACTACCAGCGGATTGTAGATCGGCACCGCGAAGTAGCCCGGATTCACCGGATTAATCTCGATGTAGGGACCCGAGCCGCTCACGACGTACTGGCCGTTGCTGCGCAGATAACCATACTCCTGCGCGCGGCGGCGTTGCCGCTGCACCGCATCCATCACTTGATCGCGCTGCGCCAGAAATGCGTTACCCAGGTCGGTGGTCCACTGCATATCGCCCGCCATCGTATTCAGCACGGAGGGAAACGGGAGCATCGCCTGCACCGGAGGATTCCACGGCAACTGGTCCGCCGAAATCGCCCGCGCGAGTTCCTCGCCGTGCAGATAGTTGTGCTGATTGGCCCATGCAGCAGCATCGGGAATTTCCTGCGGAAATGTCGCCGCCGCCAGCACCTGCGCCAATAGCGGATCTGGGTAGAGCGCGATTCGGGCCACCATGTTTTCCAACTGTCCGCCGGAATACATCGGAGGCCCTTGGGCGAACACCGGGCTTACGGCCAGGATCGCAGCCATCGTCAGAAACGTCGCGGTCTGTTTGGTTCCGGTCGTGGTCTGATTCATTATGGAGCGTAACGGTTGCATGATATCTCCCTCGTGTTGGAAGACGACTCCAGACACCCAATCGTTTCTCTCATACTTGCCTGGACGGCCTGCAAAGTGATGAATTATCCTACATCGCGTGGGCGTGCCGGCGCAGCGCGTCAATCTCGCCGCGCATGCTTTCCTGCCGCATCCGCACCAGCGTCAGCACGGCTGCAATCGATGCCAGCGCCAGAAAGTTCCACCACATGGGCGCCTCCATCCCTGGCGCCATACCGCCTCCATTGCGGATTTCGAGCACCGGGCCGGGATGTTGCGTGCGGAACCACTCGATCGATTTCCAGACGATGACAATATCCACCGATGCGAAAATCGACAACACGGCCGAGAGACGCGCGCGCTGCGTCGGCTCCTCAATCGCGCGGCGCAGCATCAGGTAGCCGGCATACAGCAGCCAGCACACCAGCATCGACGTCAGCCGGTAATCCCAGGTCCACCAGATGCCCCAGATCACGCGGCCCCACAGGCTGCCGGTCACCAGATTCACAGCCGCGAACGCCAGCCCCACTTCGGTCACCGATGCGGCGACGGCGTCGTAACGCAGATCGTGGCGAATCAAATAGAGGATGCTCGCGCCCATTGCCACGAAGAAGCAGGAAAATGCCGTGAAAGCCGCCGGCACGTGAAAATAAAAGATGCGCCAGATGGCCCCCTGGCTGGCCTCGTCGGGTTCCACCAGGAAGATGCGGTGCAGGTTGTACGCCAGCAGCACCGCGGCCAGCGCCGACAGCGCATAAATTATTTTCGCGCGCATACTTCAGCCTACCAGGACCACATCCACCAGGAACACCGCCAGCAGCGTGAAAATGATATCGAACGCCACCAGCACTCGTATCCAGATCATGTTCTCGCCGATCGGCTGCCCGGTCACCAGCGTCTCCGTCAGAACAATCGCCGCCATCAACGCGGGAATCAGCATCGGGTAGACCAGCGTTGGCAGCATCAGCTCGCGCAGACGCAGGTTCACCGTCAGCGCGCTGAACATGGTTCCGATCACCGTCAACGCCCACGTAGTCAGCGCCATCACCAGCGCCAAAGCGGGAAGCTGCGGCATCAGGTTCACGTTGTAGAAAATCGCGAACACCGGCAGGCAGATGATTTCCACCACCAGCAGCAGAGCCACGTTTGCCAGCGCTTTCCCGAGAAACAGCGCCGAGGCGGGCGCGGGCGATGCAATCAGCGCGTCCAGGCAATCGTTCGGAAGCTCGCGCGCGAAGCTGCGATTCAGAATCAACGCGCCTGCGAAGGCGAACACGATCCACAGCAGGCCGCCCGACAGAGCGCGGATCTCCTCATCGCCGGTGGGATCGAATGCGAAGCTGAACAGCAGCAAAATCACCAGCGAAAACGCCAGCGACGCGTTCAGCGCCTCCTTGGTGCGCAGTTCGGCGCGCAAGTCCTTGGCGGCGATGGTCAATGTCTGGCGGAGAGCGGAGGGCATGAATTCAGGCCTCTCCGTACGTGCGGTAGAGCCAGCCCGGATCGTCCAGCATCGCTTGCGTCCGCGGTCCGGCGTGTACCAGTTTTCCGCGCTGAATCATCACCACGTCCGTCGCCAATTCCATCGCCTCGCGGATCTGGTGGGTCGACATGACGATGGTTCGCCCCTCGCCGCGCGCCTCGGCCAGCACGGATTCGAGCACCGCGACGGCGCGGTCGTCGAGCGCCGTGAACGGCTCATCCAGCAGCAGCACCGAAGGCCGGTGCAGAAAGGCGCGGGCCAGCGCCAGACGCTGCCTCATGCCGCGCGAAAACTCACGGACCATCGCGCCGGAAACGCGGCCCAACCCCACGCGCTCCAACCATTCCATGGCTGTTTTTTGCGGCTGCGCCACGCCGTAGAGCCGCGCGAACAACGTCAGATTTTCGAGCGCCGAGAGTTCGTCGTAAATCGCGATGCCATGGCCCAGAACACCGATGCGCGCGCGCGTGGCCGCATCGCGGGCGTCGCGCCCTTCAATCGCCACCCGGCCGCGCGCCGCTTTCGATAGTCCGGCGGCAATTCGAAGCAGCGTCGTTTTCCCGGCGCCGTTGCGCCCCAGCAGCGCCAGACACGCGCCCGGAGCCACCGAGAACGAAATGTCCCGCAGGGCCGGGAAGTCGCCGTAATATTTCCACACGCCTTCGATTTCGATGGCGTTCATTTGCGCTGCTTGGACGGCTCTGTCCGCGCACCGGGTTTGAGTTCTTTGCCGCGGTACAGCAACGCAAATCCGAGCGCAAGAATAGCGCCCGTCAGCGCGAGAATCCAATAGAGCTGGTCGTACAACTTCGGCGGTTCGGACTGGATCGGCGGCGGACCGTTGTCGTCGCCCGGAGCCGGTTGCGCGTTGCGCAATGTCCCCATGCCCTGAATGGAAATCGTATATTCATCGCCCTTGATGCCGTACACGGTGGCCTGCGTCGAAGGCTCCTGCCCCAGCGCCGTAATGGCATCGCCGGTCAACGTTACTCCGCGCGGCGCCACCAGATTTGTCGCGCCCTCTTTGTGCAGGATCTTGCTCGAAAATTTTCCAGTCGCCGGCACCGTGTAAGTAACATCGAACCGCGTCTCACCCGGCTTCAGCGGAAAATTCACTTTGTAGACGTTCGGCTCTCTGGTCTTTTCCGCCTGCTGCCGCAGCGCCATCCCTTGCAACCCCGTGGCATTCACCAGCACTTTTCCGCCGGCCGCTTCCGGCAGATAAAACCGGAATGTCCCATGCGCCGGATCGCTGTAGGTCGTCTTCCCCGCGTTCTGATACAACACCGTCTCATCGACGGAGACCTCCGTCGCACTGGGTTCGAGCAGAATCATATCGCGCGCCACTTTCGCCTCACCCGCCGCGGACGACACATCGTAAATGTCTACATCCACGCCGGTGGTCGGCGCACCCGGAGTCAACAGGTGGTTATAGTCCACGCCTTTGTAGATGACCTGCAACAGCATCGGTCCAGCCTCGGCCGGTTGCGCGAAACTAAACTTGCCCTGCGCGTCCGTGGTCGTTGCCGCTAATTTCTGCATGCCCGCCTGGCTGGGTTGCACCAGATTGATCCCGATAGACGCCTGCGGCTTTCGCGTAGTCGCATTCACGACCGTACCGTCGATAGCGGCCGAAGCGATTCCAGCGGAGAGACACACGAATACACACAGACGCCAGACCGCCTGCCTGCGCGCACGCTTCTGCAACGCCTTTACAGAGCCGCGACCGCCAGAGAGCGGTATTCCCCTACACATGCATCGCCTTTCCGCACTCCCCGCAAAATTTCATCGCCCGCGGAAACTTCGCGCCGCAGTGCGGGCAGACGTTGACGGCGGCGGCCGGCTTCGGGGCTGGTTTCACCGGCGGAGCCGCCTGCGCAGGTTGCATCCGGTCGATCTCCGACAGCACCTGCACCAGTTCCTTTTGCAACGTCAGCTTCGACTGCTGGTAGTCGCCGTCGGACAATTTGCCGACGCGGAATTCAAACTGCAGATCGCGCAGATTTTCGTAAATGCGGGCCTTGCGCTCTTCCAGATGCGCGGTGGGAGAAACCTGTTCGGGTGGCGGAATATCCTGCGGCCGGACCGACAAAATGAACACAATTACCCCGGCGATTAACAGGACAGCGGCGATGAGAATCATCAATCGAGCTTCGACAGGTCCTTTTCAATACGCTCGTGGTATTGGTCGAGCAGCGCCGCATCCGGGTCCGGGCCGGCCGGCGCGGGCAACGTGCGGAACCGGCGGATGAATAGCACAATCGCTATCAGCCCGAGCGCGATCGCCACAAATGGCATCCACCACGCCAGCAGGCTGAACCCGCTATTGGGCGGCGAGGAGAGCGCCTGCAGCCCATTCTCCTTTACCACCATCGCCACAATCTGGTCGTCCGACTTGCCCGCCGACTGCCATTTTGCGATCCGCGCGCGCAGTGGCGCACAGTATCCGCATCCAAGCATCGCGCAATCGCCCACCGTGTTATTGCAGACCCCGCACTTGCACGCCAGGCGCGTTCCCACCCGCGCGATCGCCGGCGTCACAAGTTGATAGCCGCCCTCGTCCTGTCCAACGCAAAATGGCGCAACGCACGCGGCTACAAACGCGGCGGCCAGCAGGCTATTTTTCAACCGTCGCATGTTTTTCCGCAATCCCGACCACTTGCATTCTCGGATACTGCAACCGCTGCTTGCTCGGGATCAAGCAGATCATCGTCCCGAAGAACAGCACGTAGTAGCCGCACCAGATGCAGCTCACCAGCGGGTTCACGTACGCCTGAATCACCGCTTTCCGCTCCGCCCCGGTCTGCTGCGCGTTCGCTACCCCGGCGAAGTTAATGTAAAGGTCCTCATTGAGGCGCCGCCGGATCGCCACCACCGAGGAATTCGATTGGCTCGATTTATAGAACCGTTTCTCCGGCTCCATGACGCCAATTGGCTTGCCGTCCTTCGAGACGTCTACCACCAGCCGGCCCCACTGGTAATTGTCGTTTTCCCCATCCAGCATCTGCATCACACGAAGCTGATAATGTCCGATTGCCAGCGTGCCACCCGAAGGAACCTCGGCCGTAACGCGCTGGTTGAATGCCGCGCCCGTGAACCCGATGAACATCACGACGATGGCCATGTGGACCACGTATCCGCCGTAGCGCCGCGTATTGCGGTGGGTCAGCTCAATCACCGCGCGCGGAAAGCTGACAGCGTCCTTGGCTTGAATCGCGCTCGCGCCCTTGTAAAATTCCGTCGTCACCGACCACGCCACAAACAGGCACAATCCGAACGACATCAATGCATACAGATGATGGATCCCCAGCGCGAACAGAATCGCTATCAGCGACAAGCCGCCCACTGTGGGCCACAAAAAATTCCGCTTCAGGCTGTCGAGCGAACTGCGCCGCCACGCAATCAGCGGCCCCACGCCCGTTAGGAACAACAGGAATAGTCCGATCGGCACGTTCACGCGATTGTAGAACGGCGCGTCAACGCTGATTTTCTCGCCCGTCACAGCTTCCGAGATCACCGGGAATAGCGTTCCCCACAACACCGCGAAGCAGCTCGCCAGCAGGATCAGATTATTAAAAAGGAAGCTGGATTCGCGCGAGACCACGCTTTCCAGTTGCGCTTCACTCTTCAGAAAATCCAGGCGGTCCAGAATCAGATAGGTAGTCGCCGC
>JBDTAT010000166.1:0-3711 GCA_039924505.1 Bryobacteraceae bacterium | reverse complement strand
GCGGGCGGCGGATTCACGGTGCGCAATAGAAACGGACTGGCCATCCGCACGTGCGCGAGCGGCTGATTCAGAATGCGCCGCTCCAGCGCTTCCACGTAGACCGTGATGTCCGGTAATTCAGGCATCGTTATGGAACAGCTTGGCACATTTGCTAAACTCCCGACTGGGACATGGTGATGAAAACTCTGCGCAGGGTGGCTGTTTTGGGAGCCGGGACGATGGGGGCGCGGATTGCCGCGCACTTCGCAAACGCGGGCATTCCGGCGCTATTGCTGGATGTAGTCGCGCCCGATCAGCCGAACCGCAATTCGGCGGCGAGGAAGGGCGTTGAGAACGCCATCAAACAGAAGCCAGCCGCGTTTTTTAGCGAGGCTGGAGTCGCGCTGGTAAAGCCGGGCAACTTCGAGGACAATCTGCCAGAGATCGGCCAGTGCGATTGGGTGATTGAGGCCGTTACCGAAAATCTGGAGATCAAACGGGCGCTGTGGACGAAAGTCGATACCCTCCGCGATCCCGGCGCGATTTTGTCGACCAATACCAGCGGCATTCCGCTGCGCGACATTTCCGAAGGTTTTTCCCCCGACTTCCGACGGCACTTTCTGGGTACGCATTTCTTCAATCCGCCGCGCTATCTGCATCTGATGGAGCTGATCCCCGGATCGGAGACCGATCCGGCGGTACTGAAGTTTGCCGCCGATTTCGCCGATCGTCGTCTGGGGAAGGGTGTCGTCGATTGCAAGGATACGCCTAACTTCATCGCCAATCGCATCGGAAGTTTTCTGGGCGCTACGGTGCAGCAGACCATGATGGAAGGCGGCTACACCATCGAGGAAGTCGACGCGCTGACCGGGCCGCTGATCGGAATGCCGAACAGCGCCAGCTTCCGTCTGCTCGACATCGTCGGTCTCGACGTCTGGGCGTTCGTCGCGAAAAATCTTTATGCGCTGATCCCGCACGATCCATGGCGCGAGCGGCTATTGCCGCCGGAATTCTTCGGGAAGATGCTGGAGCGGAAATGGCTCGGCGACAAAACCGGCCAGGGTTTCTACAAACGCGTCGGCCAGGGCGACGCCCGCGAGTTTCACGCGATCGATTGGAAAACGCTTGAGTACCACGCCGCCCGAAAAGTGACGTTTCAGGAAGTGGAGGCGGCGCGCGGCATCGAGCCATTGGCGGAGCGCCTGCGAACTCTCGTTGCCGGAACGGGACGCGCCGGAATGTTTCTCTGGAAAGTCTTCAGCGATTTGTTTCTGTATTCAGCCGCGATGGTTCCAGAGATCTCCGATCGCGTCGTCGAAATCGACCGCGCGATGCGTTGGGGCTACGCTCACAAACTGGGGCCATTCGAGCTGTGGGACGCTCTCGGTTTCGTGGATATCGCACGGCGGCTGGAGCGGGAGCACCGCGAGCTGCCGGAAAACATCCAGAAGACATTGTCGGCCGGAGCAAAATCGCTCTATCGGGTGGCCGACCGCGATGGACAACCACGCCGCGAGTATTTCGATTTCGCCGCGTCAAGCTATGCATTGGAGCAAGAACGTCCCGGCATCCTGGTGCTCACCGGCGTGAAGCGCGCGCGCGGCGTGCTGAAGCAGAATGCGGGCGCGTCCCTTGTAGATCTGGGCGACGGCGTGCTCTGTGTGGAGTTTCACAGCAAGATGAATTCCATTGGCGACGATATTATCGGCATGGTGTACGCCGGGCTGGAAGAGACGGACAAGTCTTTTGAGGCGATGGTGATCGCCAATCAGGGAGAGAATTTCAGCGTTGGCGCGAATTTGATGCTGGTGCTATTGGCGTCGCAGGAAGGCGAGTGGGATGAATTGGATGCCATGGTCCGCCGCTTCCAGCAGATGAACATGGCATTGAAATACGCGGCGCGTCCGGTAGTGGCCGCTCCTTTTTCCCGCGCGCTCGGCGGCGGCTGCGAGATTGCTCTTCACGCGACTCGCGTGCAGGCGTCGGCCGAAACCTATATCGGGTTGGTGGAAACCGGCGTAGGGCTGATTCCGGGCGGCGGCGGGTGCAAGGAAATGCTGCTGCGCTTACGCGATCCGCGCCGCGTCTTCGAATTGATCGGCTACGCAAAGGTTTCAAGCAGCGCGGCTGACGCGCGGCAGTTGGGCTTTTTGACCAGGGCCGACGCGATCTCGATCAACCCCGAGCGGCTGATTGGAGACGCAAAGGGGTTGGCCCTGGCGCTGGCGCGCGATTACGCGCCGGGCTCGCCGCGCGCCGATATCAAAGTGACGGGCGAGAGCGGCTATTCACTGATGCGGTTGGGAGCATGGTCGGCGCACGAGGGCGGCTACATCAGCGACTACGATTTGATGATCGCAGACCGGTTGGCGACGGTGCTCTGCGGCGGACGGTTAACGGGCGAACACCAGGTGTCCGAACAGTATCTGCTGGATCTGGAGCGCGAGGCGTTCCTGAGCTTGTGCGGGAATCCGAAGACTCAGGAACGAATGCAGTATATGCTGAAGACGGGCAAGCCTCTTAGAAACTGAGGATCGAATTTCCATGCCGGAAGCGGTAATCGTAGACTGTCTTCGGACAGCGGTAGGCAAGGCCGGGCGCGGCACGCTGCGCAACACTCGGCCGGACGATATGGCGGCGGCGGTAATGCGCTCGCTGCTCGAGAAGTATCCGCAGGCGCCGGTGGATGAAATCGACGACGTGATTCTGGGCTGCGCGATGCCCGAGGCCGAGTCGGGAACCAACATGGCGCGCATCGCAGCATTACGCGCGGGTCTGCCGGACATGGTGCCGGGCGTTACTATTAACCGCTTTTGCTCATCGGGATTGCAGGCGATCGCAATGGCGGCCGAGCGTATTCGCTCCGGCGGCGCGCAGATCATTCTGGCCGGCGGCAGCGAATCGATGAGCCTGGTTCCGATGGGCGGAAACAAATTCGCGCCGAATCCGTGGCTGGTGGATCACCGGCCCGAAACCTACATGGGCATGGGATTGACGGCCGAACAGTTGCAGCGCAAATACGGCATCGGGCGCGAGGAACAGGACGCCTTCGCGTTCCGCAGTCATCGGAACGCGTTGGGTGCGCAGGCCGATGGAAAGTTCGACCGGGAGATGGTGCCGCTCGAAGTAGATTCGACCACACTCGACAACGGCGCGCCGAAGCGGCACAACGTCGTATTTCAAAAAGACGAGGGTCCGCGCGCGGACACGTCGCTGGCGGCGCTGGCGAAACTGAAGCCTGTATTCCACGCCGCGGGAACCGTAACGGCGGGCAATTCGTCGCAAACCAGCGACGGCGCGGCGATAGCGCTGGTGATGTCGGCGGACAAGGCCAAGGCGCTGGGGCTGAAACCGCGCGCCCGCTTTGTCAGTTTCGCGGTGGCCGGAGTGCCGCCCGAGATCATGGGCATCGGTCCGGTGGTGGCCATTCCGAAAGCACTGGCGCTGGCCGGTATGAAGCTGGACGATATCGACCTGATTGAATTGAACGAGGCGTTCGCGGTGCAGGCGCTGGCGGTGATACGGCAGGCGGGGCTCAATCTCGACATCTTGAACGTGAACGGGGGCGCCATCGCGCTGGGGCATCCGTTGGGCTGCACGGGCGCGAAACTGACGGCGACGATTTTGTCGGAGCTGGAGCGGCGCGGCGCGCGCTACGGCATGGTGACGATGTGCGTCGGCGGCGGGCAGGGCGCGGCCGGAATTTTTGAGCGGATGTAATCCGCGGGAGAG
>JBDTAT010000165.1:0-5999 GCA_039924505.1 Bryobacteraceae bacterium | reverse complement strand
CAGGTGTCATTGAAGCTGGCTGCAAGACCGTGATCGGTTCGCGTCTCAAAAGGTCTGGGATGTTCTGGACAGTTCGCGGAGCCAACGCCATCGTTGCTCTCCGCTGTTGCCATCTCAACGGCCGGTTCCACGACTACTGGGAAGCACGCCGCGCGGCTTGATCTCCACTTCTATGTCGCCCACCCACATAGGTAACGACGATCAGGTCCCATAGATCCAAGCCGCACTCGAATTCGTCGTCTCTCGCGACCAGAGCATGGAGCTTCACTCCAGCCTTGCCGGCATTCGAGAGCGCGATACGAACCCCAACGCCAGACGGGTCAAAGCCGGTGACGTCCCACCCCTGCGCCGCCAGGTAGACTGAGTTCCGGCCCTGGCCCATCCCGACATCCAGCGCCTTGCCGGGCTTTCGCCCCTCAGTCGCGTTCATCACCACAACGCTTGGACTCTGGATAAAGATGGGATCGTATCCGGCGTAGACCTTATCCCAAAGAACTTCGACTCCCTTTCGGCGTGTGAAAATGGAATTCGAAACAACTCCCATCCGCCGCCTGGCTTCATCATCGGGTATTCGCTGTCTGAGCAGGCTCTGCCGATAGGAACGAATCAAATCACCGGGCTTACTATTTGGCGGCTGCCTCTGCAACCAGTTGGTGAAGTCCTTCCAAACGCCCTCGTCGGAAATCGAGGGTTGCCCAAAAGCGATCGCGGAAAGGCACGCTACAGTAACGCGACAGACTTCATTTGGTCCAGGATTCATAATAGGACGCTGCGATGGGTGTTGCCAGCCGGGCCAGAGTTTCACGACCGGCCGGCTTGCGCGGCGGCACAAGAGTTCCTCGCACGGAAATTTGTTGCCTGCGGCCGACCTGGCCGGATTATTGTTTCCCGGCTGCGCCTGCGTCTTCTTTGGCCAGGCGGACTTTCGCGCTTTCCAGTTTTTTCTGCACGGTGGCGATTTCGTCCGGCTCCGCGTCCGCCGGGGAACCGGCGTCCCATTCCTTCAACGACGATTGCCACTGCGCGATCGCATCCTTCACCTTGCCCTGCTTGAAATAGACGTCGCCCAAATGATCGTGAACGGTAGGATCGCGCGAGATGTGCGACAGGGAGCGCTTCAGGTTGTCGGCCGCCTCCGGCAGGCGGTTCATGTGGAAGAACACCCAACCGAGGCTATCGAGATAGGCCCCGTTGTTCGGCTCGATTTTCAAAGCTTTGCTGACCAGGTCCAGCGCCTCGGGCAGATGCACATCGCGTTCGGCCAGCATGTAGCCCAAATAATTCAGCGCCGACGCATTATTGGGGTCCAGCACGAGCAGCTTGCGGAATTCGGCTTCCGCTTCGTCGTACTTTTTCTGCTTCTCGTACATCCCGCCCCGCATGAAATAGACGCCGACCTTGTCGTCCTTGCTCTGCGACAGCTTCTCGGCCATATCGAGACTATTCGCCATCTCGGGAAAGTTGCGCATCTTGTCGTAAATCTGGGCCAACGACAGGTAGACTTCGCGGTCGTTCTTGCCGTCGAGCAGTTTTTTTGTAATGGCGACCGCCTCGTCGTTCTTCCCCATATCGGCAAGCACCGAGGCGCGGACGGAGGCGACCACACGGTCGTTCGGGTACTTCTTAAACGCCGTGGCGGATTCCCGCTCTGCGCTGGTAAAGTCCTTGGCCATGCGATACGTGTCGACGATTTGCGCGGCCGCACGCGCGCCGGAGTCTGGATCGAGATCGGCAAGCTCGCCAAAGGTTGCGACGGCTTCCTTGTATTGTTCGTTCGAGCGATAGAGCAGACCGAGCCGCTCCACCAACACCACCCGGTTGCCACGCTCGGCCGCGGTGTAACTGTGCTTGGATGTGGAGTCCAACATGTCCTTCAACGCGGCAATAGCCTGTGGAAGTTTGCCTTCGGCCTCCAGCAGGTTAACCTCGTTGTAGCGGATCTCCAGGTTTTCCGGATCCAGCGCCTTGGCTTTATCGTTGGCCGCCTGGGCCTTGGCGAAGTCGCCTTGCTGGCGGTAGATCTGCGAGATGCGCAATTCCGACTGCACATCCTTGGGGTCGGCCGCGGCCATCTCCTCGTATAACTTCAGCGAATCGTCCAGTTGATCCGACAACAGCAGATCCTGCGCGAGCGCATGCTTCACGTCGTCGGAATTGGCAGGCGACTGGTCCAGCGCGCGACGCAGCGTGGCGGCCGCCAGCGAGTAATCGTGCATCTGCTCGTACGTGCTGGCGAGCGCGGTCAGCGTGCGGGCCGTCGGAGTTTTTTGAGCGGCGCGGCGCAGCAACTCGGCCGCCGATTTGTTATCGCCGAGATCGTTGTACACCATGGCCAAACCGGTGAGCGCATCTTCGTTATTGGGATCGAGATCGAGAACTTTTTTATATGCGTTTTCCGCTTCCACCGAATTCTGCGCCACTTTTTCGAGACGGCCCAGCATCAGAAGCGAGTCGGTGTCCTTGGGTTCCTGTGCGGCGATCTTCTGGTACTGCTCAATGGCCTTGTGCAGCATGTTTTCGTCGATGCGGTTCTGCTGCGGGTCGCCGATCAGCCGCGTATAAATGCGCGCCAGCAAGCGCCGTTGGTTCAGGTCGTTTGGATTTTGCTTCAGGGCGTCTTCGGCTTCGGTTACGGCCTCGCGCAACCGGCCCGACTGGATGTAGAGATCCGACAACTCCTCGCTAAGAAACGACGCCGAGGGATCGTCTTTCATCGCGGCGCGATAGTTATCGATGGCTTTATTGAAATAGTCGCCGCGATTGCCGTAGCCCGCCGCCAACTCCGCATAGAGATGGCCCAGCGCATAATGGTAATAGGCGTCGGCTTTGTCTCCCGCGCCGCCGGAGGACGCCGCCGGAGTGGTCTGGCCCGCCGCCGCCCCAATGGAAAACACAACCAAACCGAGAAACGCTGTAGATCGGGTCATTCGTGCCGGCTCCCTTTTCCTGTCTCCGCGAGACCACGGGCGCATACGCCCACCCATCCAGTATAACGCCTCCAAGGGCCGCTAAGAACCGTGCCGGCGCATCCCCTTTTGATCGTCGCCGGTGCCACCGGTTCAGGTAAGAGCGAACTGGCTTTGCGGATGGCGGAGGTAGTCGGCGGCGAAATTGTCAATTGCGACTCGTTGCAAATTTACCGGCATTTCAACATCGGCGCCGCAAAACTGCCGGAGGCGGAGTGGCGCGGCATCCCGCACCACCTGATTGACGCCATTGATCCCGCGGAAACGTTCACGGCCGGCGATTATGCCCGGATGGCGCGGGCGCGGCTCGGTGAAATCGCCGCCCGCCAACGCGTCCCGATCGTCGCCGGGGGTACGGGTTTTTATTTGCGCGCGCTGCTGGAGGGCTTGTTTGCCGGGCCGCCGCGTAACGACAGCCTCCGCGCGATACTGATGAGACGCGAATCCCGCCACGCCGGTTTCCTGCACCGCGTGTTGCGGCGCCTGGATCCGGCGGCGGCCGCGCGCATTCACTTGAACGACATCAACAAACTGACGCGGGCCGTGGAGGTTTGCCTGCTGGAGGGCCGGCCCATCTCGCGTCTATTCGACGAGCGGCGGAGCGAAGCTTTGACGGGCTTCACGCCTGTGAAAATCGGGCTGGCGCCGGACCGCACGACCTTGAACCGCAGGTTGGATGCGCGGTGTCAGGCAATGTTCGATCACGGGCTGGTAGCGGAAGTTCAGCACATCCTGGCGCTGGGTTATCGCGCGGACATCAAGCCTTTCGCAGCGCTGGGTTACCGGCAGGCGCTCCAATATGTGCGCGGCGGGATCGCGCTGGCAGACGCCGTCGCCGCGGCGCAGACCGCAACCAGACAGTACGCCAAACGGCAAATGACGTGGTTCAGGCGCGACCCGGAGATCCACTGGCTGGCCGGCTTCGGCGGAGACGCCGGCATCCTGCCGCAGGCCCTGGCGAAGTTTCGGAGCGTTAGCGGGGAGGATAAAGAGGGCTGACCTGTCCAGACGCAATGCGGCGCTAAATTGATGATTCCCGCGCTGGTGACATGATGAGCCACCCCGTGCAATATGAGACGCGCAAGTCTAAACATAGCGTCGTAGGTACTTGCGTATCCGTTCCCGGCGTGCCCAGAGGGCGCCCAGGCTGGGACTTGGCTGAACTGAGCCGCGCGCGCAAGCGAGCGGTTCTATCCGCAAACATTAATGTCGCGGTGTTTAAGTGAAGATCCGGAAAAGCTTACGGAGAGGATCGTAGTGTTCGTCCACTACGCGCTCCTTTAGCGGGATGATGGCGTTGTCTGTGATGTGAATATCTTCGGGGCACACCTTCGTGCAGCACTTCGTAATGTTGCAGTACCCGATGCCCTGGTTGCTCCGCAAGTCATCCAATCGGTTTTCCGTGTCGAGCGGATTCATCTCCAGTGCAGCGGAATAAACGAAAAATCGCGGCCCGATAAATTTGTCGTGCAGGTTGTGCTCGCGCAGCACGTGGCAGACGTCCTGGCACAGGAAACACTCGATGCACTTGCGGAACTCCTGCGGGCGATCGACGTCGGACTGCTGCATCCGCCACGTTCCATCGGGCGCATCCGCCGGCCGCGGCCTGAATTTCCGGATTTGCTTCTTCACTTCGAAATTCCAGGAAACGTCGGTCACCAGATCCTTAATCAGTGGAAACGTCCGCATCGGCTCCACGGTCACGGGTTGATCCAGGTCCAACGAATTCAGGCGCGTCATGCACATCAGCTTGGGTTTGCCGTTGATCTCGGCCGAGCACGATCCGCACTTGCCGGCCTTGCAATTCCACCGCACCGCCAAGTCGTTGGCCTGCTCGGCTTGAATGTGGTGCACCGCGTCGAGCACCACCATGCCGGGCGCAATCTCCGTGGTGTAGTCCTTGAAGCCCGCCGCGGCCTGATCGCCGCGCCAGATGCGAAACGTCGCGGCGCTCATTTCATCTCCTCGATAATTTCCTGCAATTCGGCCGGCAGCGGCTTCACCGGGACACTCTCCATTCGCGGCCGGCCGTCGCCGCCCAGGCGCAGCACCGTGTTGAAGCGCCCTTGCTCATCGTCTTTCTTCGGATAGTCGTCGCGGAAGTGCGCGCCGCGGCTTTCTTTGCGCTGGATCGCCGCCATCGTCACCAGTTCCGACACCGTCAGCAGATTCCGCAGATCCAGCGCCGTGTGCCAACCGGAATTGTACTCGCGGTTGCCCGGTGTTGTGACCCGCGCGGCGCGTTCTTCCAGCTTGTGGATTCCGTCCAGCGCACGCTCCATTTCGTCCTCGCGTCGAACAATCCCAACCAGGTCCTGCATCGTCTCCTGCAAATCCTGCTGCACCCGATATGGACCTTCGGACCCGGATCGCGCAAATGGCTCCAGCGCCCAGCGCGAAACCGATTCCACTTCCTCCGGGTTCACGCCCGGCGGCGATTGATCCTTCGCATGGAGCGCCGCGTGTTCGCCCGCCCGTTTCCCGAACACCAGCAGATCGGAAAGCGAATTACCTCCCAGCCGGTTCGCCCCATGCAATCCCGCCGCGCATTCGCCCGCCGCGAACAGGCCCGGAACGTCCGACATCTGCGTATCGCCGTCCACGCGCACGCCGCCCATCATGTAATGCGTGGTAGGTCCCACCTCCATCGGCTCTTTTGTAATATCGATATCGGCGAGCTGCTTGAACTGGTGGTACATGCTCGGCAGCTTGCGCTTGATGTGCGCCTCGGCGTCCGGCAGCTTCTCCTTGATCCAGGCGATGTCGAGGAACGCGCCGCCGTGCGGGCTTCCCCGCCCTTCCCGCACTTCGCGCATAATGCAGCGCGCCACGTGATCGCGCGTCAGCAACTCCGGCGGGCGCCGCGCCGATTTGTCGCCCTGCGTGTAGCGCCAGCCTTCCTCTTCGTTATCGGCCGTGGTCGAGCGGTAGTTCTCCGGAATATCGGCGAACATGAACCGCTTGCCGTCCTTGTTGCGCAGCACGCCGCCCTCGCCGCGCACGCCTTCGGTGACGAGAATTCCCTGCACGCTC
>JBDTAT010000164.1:0-4660 GCA_039924505.1 Bryobacteraceae bacterium | reverse complement strand
CAGGAACGCTCCTTCCCATTTAGCATCCACACCGTCGGCATCTCCACATTCCCTCGTGGTGCCCAAAAGATATGGCACTGTAACGAGTGACCAGAGTGACCAGGCTCTGGTTGACGAAATAGGACCGCTCCTGTAAGCTAAAGATGCATGCCAGATAATCAGACAATCGGGCGGACTTCGCATCGGGAGACCAGCAAGGTCGGCAAGCGTGGCGCTATCGTCGTGCCCGCCCGATTTCGCCGCAAATTTGGCATTGAGGAAGGCTCTCTCGTGATAACGGAAGAACGCGAGGACGGCATTCTAATCCGCCCCGCAGTCGCCCTTCCCGTCGAGATCTACACTCCAGAACGAAAGGCCGAGTTCATTCTATCCACGGCGATCGATGAAGAGGACTACCAGACCGCTTGCGAAACGGTTCGGCGGATGGGCCTGGATCCCGACCGGGTCAAACATGCACGTCCGGCTCAAGGCTAACCGAACGGCCGCGCCCTGGCATGGATATCGTATTTCTTGACGCCAGTGTTTTATTTTCCGCGGCCTACCGGTCCGATAATAAGCTGCTCAAACTCTGGGAATTGCCGGAAGTTCGCCTCGTGAGCTCGCCCTATGCGATCGCGGAAGCGAATCGAAATCTGGCTGAGATCGAACAGCGTGACCGCTTGAGCGCATTACTGCAATCTGTTATTCATTCGATCGCTCCGTTGTACCCGCTCCCCGCCGGAGTCGATCTGCCGGCCAAGGATAAGCCGATTCTCCAAGCCGCCATTGCGGCGCACGCAACCCATCTGCTGACCGGCGGCAAAAAACACTTCGGACCGTACTTCGGGCAGGCGATCGAAGGCGTGACCATCTTCGCGCCGGCCGCGTACTTCAAACTCAAAGCGTGAACCCGGGGAAGACTTTCCACAGAACTGCGGCGGCTAAGCCCACGGGAGTGGCGCCCATATGTCACACTGGAAGAGTGCAGAAGGTCGAGAACAAACGAGCACACGTCGTCCTGCCGGCGGATGTAATCGCCAGCATCGACAATCTTGTCGGCAAGCGTGGACGGAGCGCATCCCTCGCCAGCGTTGCCCGCGAGGAGATCCAACGCCGCCAACAACGCAGCGTACTTAGAAAGGCAGTTGGCGCCTGGAAGGATCGAGACCATCCCGAATTGCAGCACGGCTCCTCCGCGTGGGTGCGCCAGATGAGAGCCGCGTCCGAGGCGCTGGAACCGCGAGTCCAGCCGCGCCGGGGCCGTGATTGATGGCGGTATTGCTTCTCGATACCACCGTTATCGTCGATACAATCAACGGGAAAAAAGATCGCGGTCAACTCCTCGACGGGCTGCTGGCGCGGCGCAATTTGCTAGCTTGTCGCTCGATTAATATCACCGAGGTGTATGCTGGCATGCGTCCTCATGAAACCACGCTGACCGAAGGTTTTCTGCGAAGTCTGAAGTTTTATGGCGTAACCTGGGAAATCGCACGGCTCGCGGGCGAGTTGCAACGCCAATGGCGAAAGAAGGGGCGAACCATCGCTCTCACCCGATGCCACCGTCGCTGCCGTCGCACTCGCCTACGGTCTGATTCTCCTGACGGACAACCGGAAGGATTTCCCATGCCGGAGTTGACGTTTTATCCGTTGCAATGAAATCCGCGGCCGCATAATTTTCAGGTACAATACGGCTTCACCAATTCGGAGCCCACCATGCCCTGCCTTTTGTTCCTCGCAACGCTCGCGATGCCGCGGGTGGTGATTGTTCTGCTCTACCTGTTCAGCAGTTTCTTCGCGAAGGCTTACGAATCCATCCTGTTTCTCGCGCTCGGATTTATATTCCTCCCGCTGACCACCATCGCCTACGCCTGGGCGATCAACGTACACAACGCCGTCGACGGCGTATATCTGGTGGTCGTCATCGTGGCCGTGCTCGCCGACCTGGGCTTGATCGGCTCGCACGAAGCCGCCCGGCGGCGCCGCTCCTGACTTAGCCATTGCCGTGAAGATAAATAAGATCGAATACGCCGGTTGGCCCAATTGCTACCGGCTCGCCAATGATGCCGTCGAGCTCGTCGTCACCGCCGACGTCGGTCCGCGTGTCATCCGTTACGGATTCATCGGCGGACAGAATCTCTTCGTCGAGCTACCTGGCCAGATGGGCACAACCGGCGAATCCACCTGGACTCCCCGCGGCGGCCACCGCATCTGGGTCGCGCCCGAACTGGTGCCCGGCACCTACGCGCTCGACAACTCGCCCGTAAAGGTGAACGTGGAAAACGACGCCATCGAATCCACCGGCGCCGTTGAGCCGGAAACAGGACTGGAAAAATTCATCTCGGTCCGTCTGGCGCCTTCCGGTTCCGCCATCACCGTGGTCCATCGCATCCGCAACGCCGCCTCCCGACCCCGCACTCTGGCGCCTTGGGCTGTGTCGATGATGGCGCCCGGCGGCATGGGCATCGCCGCCTTTCCGCCCCGCGGCACTCATCCCGAAGTCCTGCCGCCCACCCATCCGCTCGTCATGTGGGCCTTTACCGATCTCAGCGACCCGCGCTGGAAGTTCACCCAAAAATATATGCTACTCCGGAGCGACGTCTCCGCAAGCGCCCCGCAAAAACTCGGCCTCTTCAATCCCAAAACCGTCGGCGCCTACCTGCTGGGGACCGATCTGTTCGTCAAGCGCTACCAGGCCCATCCCGTTCGCCCGTACCCCGACTTCGGTTGTTCGTTCGAGACCTTCACCAACGCCCAAGTGCTGGAGCTCGAAACCCTCGGTCCCCTCGCCACTCTTGCCCCCGGCGAATCGGTCGAACACGTCGAACACTGGAGCCTGCATCCTCAAGTCCGCATTTCAGCTTGGACCGACGCCGAACTCGACCGCATCTTTCTGCCATTGCTAATCAGATAAGGATGAACTGATATCTTTCACTCCGCATCGAACTGTGGGATTGGCCGCCTCTCCAGCAGTTGTTCCAGGCGAACTCTTGTCGGCTTTGGCCCGCCCCGCTCATCCACCCGTGGTGCATTCCGCCTCCGCGTAACCAGTCCGCCTGCCCGTAGAACCGGCTGCAGAGACCGCTGGGGTCGCTGACCGTAGGCTGGGGCTGAAGTTCGATAGTCTGGTCGCCGGTGCCCATGACCAGGGGCTTGGCCTCGATGGGCTGACTTGTCTTGACGTTCTGGTCCCACGTGTGAACCATCACCTCGCCAGTGTCGGCGTTGGCCACGACTTCGGCTTTCACCTGGCCGTTGTTCAACGTCACCAAGTCGCCCCCGTTCGGCCCCGCCTCGGCCTTGGAGCAAGACTGCAATGTCATCATCACCAGTAGCAGTCCGAGTCCACCGAGGACTTTAATCAAGACTTCGGTCCTTGAAGGCCCGTTGTTCGTCTCTTTCAACCCTGAATTTTCCTTCTCTTGACTCCGCATTTCGTTCGTCCTTGCAGCGGACGACGCTCCCACATTCCTTCCACGCTTCGGTCGCTGGACTTGTGCGCGCGGCTGTTATCCACAACAACATCCACCAGGCGTTTTCTCGGGCTTCGTCCCCGCGGGTGTGGACAGAAACTTTTGCCGGCAGTGGTCGCTGCAAAAGTAGAACGTCTTTCCATCGCGTTCGGCGTGGAGAGCGGAGGCTTCGTCCACGGTCATGCCGCAGATGGGGTCTTTGGTGCTAACAGTGTCTTTGATCATTTTGTTCCTTTCTTTCTCGGTGGTTGTCGCTCGCCGCCGACGTGGCGGCAAAAACTGCTTATACTAAGTTTCAGGCGCGTTCGATTAATGTAGCGCTGCGGCGCACTGCCTCCTGCCCTCAGCCAGTTTGGCCGCGCAATAGTGCGGTCCATAGTTTTCACGTCCTTAGTGGCTGAGGCACGTCGAGTGCCATTCGTGCGGCTCCGGGGAAAAACGGCAAATTAGAGCACGCCCGGGCACCTGCCGCAAGCCGACGAATTATGCCGTTGGCCCTCACCCTGCCGATTCGACAGAACCCTCCGCACGCCCGCGGGCCAACGGATTCCGTTCCCAAACGCGGCCACCACACGGCGATTCTTGCCCAATCGACGGCAGGAAGTGCACTTCAGAAGACAGAATGCTGGGCCAAGCGACGATCCCGAGTTTGGATGATTTGAGGCACCGCCACCTCCTGCGAGGCATCCCGCACGGGCGTAAGCGACTGCATTCGGTCACGTGACCTTGCATAGTCGTCCTGCCGGTGGCCGCAAGCGTTTCTAGACTCATGATCTCGCCCGGCCTGACGATTGGGCAATGGATTGCTGGTTGACACTCAGTGCAGAACAGTTCCGGCCCAACTGTCGGCGAAGTCCTCCCCCAACGAACATCCAGAAGGATAGAATCTAAGGCTGACTCCTCGGCGCTCGAAGTGTCCCTGTTGAAGCAATTCGTCACGTGGAAGGACGAGTTGCTCACCGCAATCAACGGCAAGTATGTCAGCGACAAGCTGGTCGGCAAGATCCGAACGAGTCTCGGGCCCGAGATGGGGATGATCACTGCGCCGGGGGTGACGCTGGTCAAAGGAGACTTGCGCGGCATCGTCAGGGCACGGCTCCTTAGCCGGGCGACCATGCGGAACATCAAAGAGGATCTGTTCTTCGCGTTCGTTCACAACTCACTGGGCGTGCCGATCGCCGGCGTCGTGCTTTATCGGGTCTTCGGCTTAC
>JBDTAT010000163.1:0-10366 GCA_039924505.1 Bryobacteraceae bacterium | reverse complement strand
GAAGGCGGCCAAGGCCGGAGTGGAAGAGGAAGAAGAGTAGGCCCCTTCCGGTTCGGCCCGCGCTCGCAACATCCGGTAATCGACACTGTACAAAAAACTGTACAAAAAACTCTTGCGGAGCGCACATTTGTGTAGTAGGATAACAAACAGATATAGTAGGACATCGATGGCCACGCCAAAATTCACGAAACTTGAGCTTAAGATTATGCAGGCGCTGTGGGACCGCGGCACGGCCTCCATTCGCGAAGTGCAAGAGGCGTTTCCCGAGCCTGACAGGCCGTCGTACACGACGGTGCAGACCACCGTCTACCGGCTGGAATCGAAGAGCGCGGTGCGGCGCGTCAGGAAGATCAGTAACGCCCACATCTTTGAAGCGGTGGTCTCGCGCAAAGCCGCACAGCGTAGATTAATCGACGATTTGTTGGGGTTGTTCGGCGGCCGGACGCAGCCGGTGATGTCGCACTTGATTGAGTCGGGAAAGCTGACGCTCGACGACGTGAAGGAAGCGGAGAAAGCGCTTCGAAAGCTCGAGAGAAAGGACAAATCGCAATGATAGGCGCACATGTGAGCTCGATGTTGGCGAATCATCTGTGGCAATCGACGCTGGCCGGCGCGGTGGCGGGCTTGCTGGCGTTGGCGTTAAGAACCAATCACGCACGGGCGCGCTATTGGATTTGGCTGACCGCGTCAGTGAAGTTCCTGATCCCGTTTTCGGTGCTGGTTGGGATCGGGAGCCATCTGGGGTGGCCGGCGATTCCGGCGACGGCCGCGGCGGGACTATCTACTACTGTCAAACAGATCGGCCAACCATTCACCGCTACGGCGGGTTTGTCATCAGTTTCGTTGGCTCCCGTTCCGGTGGCGGCGAATTGGCTTCCGGCCGTCTTGTTTGCGGTCTGGGCGTGCGGATTCCTTGCGGTCACGTTGTTCTGGTGGGTCCGATGGCGGCGCATCCGCGCGGCAGTATGCGCCGGTTCACCGTTGCAATTTGAATCGGACGTGCCCGTGTTGTCGTCACCGGTGTTGCTCGAGCCGGGCGTCTTCGGTATCTTCCGGCCCGTGCTGTTGCTGCCCGAAGGAATCGCGGAGCACTTGGATCCCGCGCAGTTCAAGGCGATCCTGGCGCATGAATTGTGCCACGTTCGACGGCGCGACAATTTAACCGCGGCGATTCACATGCTGGTGGAAGCGCTCTTCTGGTTTCATCCGCTGGTGTGGTGGCTGGGAGCGCGGCTCGTCGAAGAACGTGAGCGCGCCTGCGACGAAGAGGTGCTGCGCCTCGGCAGCCGGCCGGAGGTCTACGCGGAAGGCATTCTGAAAACCTGTCAGTTCTACCTGGAGTCGCCATTAGTCTGCGCATCGGGAGTGACGGGTTCGGATCTAAAGCAGCGCATCGTCCGCATCATGACGCAGCGCGTCTCGAAAAAGTTGGATTTTGGAAAGCGCGCGCTGCTTGCGGCGGCCGGAATCGCGGTCGTAGCCGGACCGATTGTGTTCGGACTGATGAACTCACCGCAGGGCCGCGCGCAGTCGCAGTCGCAGGCGGTAACTGCGCCGTCCGATTCCTTCGAGGTGGCATCGATTAAGCCGAGCAAGTCCGGCGAGCGTAATGTGTCATTGGTATACTCGCCCGGTGGAAGGTTTCGTGCGACGAACACCCCTCTAAAGATGCTCATCCGGCTGGCATATAACGTCCAGGACTTTCAGATCTCCGGCGCACCGGGCTGGATAAACTCCGAACGATACAATATTGAGGCAACGTCAACCGAGGCTCCAGACGACGATTTGCGGAAACTGAACCAAGAACAGTTTAAGGCCGCGGATGCGCGGCGGAGGCGGAGGGTTCAATCGCTGCTGGCGGATCGTTTCAAACTGACGCTCCATCGTGAGACCAAGGAATTTCCGGTGTACGCGCTGGTGGTCGCAAAGAATGGGCCGAAGCTGCAGGAGGCAGCCGACGCGCCCGCCGAGTCGGGACCTCCAGATCCGAAGGGAGCGCCGGATGGACCCCGGAAAAGGATGAAGGGCATTCGAATGGATCGGGGTGAAGTATCCGGCTATGCTGCATCATTGTCGTTCTTAGCGGATGCGTTATCCAACCAACTTGGCCGTACGGTGTTGGATCGGACCGGACTCAAGGGGCTTTACGATTTCACGCTGAAGTGGACGCCGGACGAAAGCCAAGGCGCAATGATCAAGGGACCTGGAGACGGTAGTCCAGCGGCCGGCAACGCTCCGCCGCCGCCCGACGCTTCCGGGCCTTCGATATTCACCGCTGTGCAGGAACAGCTCGGGCTGAAGCTGAATCGCAGAAAGGCCCGGTTGAAATTCTCGTGATCGATCACGTGGAGCGGCCCTCGGAGAACTAGCACGCGGGCGGGAATGGGTTTTCCGAACCGTTCCGAGCCGCGACCGTGTCTGAATCGCCGTTCCGAGCCGCGACCGTGAGGGAGCGGTTGCAGATCGAACGGCAACCATCTCGCGGCCGCAGAACTATCAGCCCGGTACCCACATGAACAAAATTCTCTGCCTCTGCGTGATCGTGTGCGTGGCGGTTTCGGCCCAAAACGGCGAGGTCACCTTCGGCGGGTTACCTGTTCCCGGCGCGGAAATCACCGTGACGCACGCGGATAAGAAATTCGTCGCGATCACGGATTCGCAGGGCCGCTATTCGTTCTCCGGCTTGGCCGATGGGACGTGGACGGCCGAGATCGCGATGCTCGGCTTCGCTCCGGTTAAACGCGATATAGAGATTCGGCCGAATGCGCCGGCTGCAAAATGGGAATTGAAGCTGTTGCCGGTGGATGAAATCCATGCGGCCGCGGCCGTCGCGAAAACCACGCCGGCAGCTAGCCCGCAAAGCGTCGCGCCGCCGGAGAAAGTCTCCAACGCGCCTCCGACCACCGGAGATTTCAACGCAAGCCCCGCGGATGGCTTCCTCATCAACGGCAGCTCGAACAATGGAGCCGCTTCGCCGTTTGCGCAATTCGCGGCATTCGGCAACAATCGCAGGGGTGGGCGTGGCTTGTATAACGGCGGCATTGGCATGATTTTCGATAATTCCGCGCTGGACGCGCGTTCCTTTTCGTTAACGGGCCAGGACACTCCCAAGCCGGCTTACAGCCGGCTGACCGGCATCGTAACACTGGGCGGCCCGTTGCGCATTCCGCACCTGCTCAAGAACGGACCGAATTTCTTTGTGGGCTACCAGTGGACGCGCAACCGTGTGGCGGACACGCAACCGGGTTTGATGCCCACAGCGGCTGAGCGGAGCGGCGATTTTTCGCAGGCGCCGAACGCAATTGTAGACCCCTCCACCGGGCTGCCGTTTCCGGGCAATGTCGTCCCGCGGAGCCGGATCAGCCCGCAGGCGCGCGCCCTGCTCGGATTCTACCCGCTTCCGAATTTTGAAGGGGCCACGCGATATAACTATCAGATACCGCTGGTCGGCGCCACACATCAAGACGCTTTGCAATCGCGGCTGAATAAAACGCTGGGCCACAGAGATCAGCTCTACGGCGGCGTGGGGTTCCAGAACACGCGATCGGACACTCCGAACCTGTTCGGGTTTCTGGATACGAACGACACGCTGGGGCTGCTGGCGAACGCGAATTGGTCGCACCGGTTCGGCCAGCGCCTGTTCCTCAATCTCGGATACCAGTTCAGCCGGCTCGCTGTCCACACCACGCCATATTTCGATAATCGCGAAAACGTCTCGGGCGAAGCCGGCATCGCGGGGAACAACCAGGAGCCCGTAAATTGGGGACCGCCCAGTCTCGCGTTCGCGAGCGGCATTGCGGGACTGTCGGACGGCCTTCCCTCTTTCAATCGAAATCAGACGAGCGCATGGTCCTATTCGATGTTGTGGAGCCACGGGCGGCACAACCTCACGTATGGAGGCGATTTCCGCAGACAGGAATTCAACGCGCTAACGCAGCAGAATCCGCGCGGCGCCTTTACGTTTACCGGTGCGGCGAGCGGGTCCGATCTTGCGGATTTTCTACTCGGCGTTCCGGACACAAGTTCAATTGCGTTTGGCAACGCCGATAAATATTTCCGCCAGTCCGTATATGACGCCTACTTGACGGACGATTGGAGAATCAGTCCGGCGCTGAGCGTGAATGCGGGGTTGCGCTGGGAGTACGGTTCGCCTATCGCGGAATTGTACGGACGGCTGGTGAACCTCGACATCGCTCCGGGTTTTGCGGCCGTCGCGCCGGTGGTGGCGGAGAATCCGATTGGCGCGCTTACGGGCGAGCATTATCCCAGATCGCTGATTCATCCCGACAAGCGCGGTTTTGAGCCGCGTATTGGAGTCGCGCTGCGCCCCATTGCGGGGTCGTCGATGGTGGTTCGCGCCGGGTACGGAGTGTACTACAACACTTCGATTTACCAGACGATCGCGACGCAGATGGCGCAGCAATCGCCGCTCTCAAAAAGTTTGAGTGTGCAAAACAGCCCGGTCGATCCGCTTACGCTCGCGAACGGATTCAATGCTTCGCCGACCGCTACAGCCAACACGTATGCGGTGGATCCAAACTTCCGTCCCGGCTACGCGCAAAGCTGGCAACTGTCGGTGCAACGGGATCTGCCGGGCTCGCTGCAAATGACCGCGACGTATCTCGGAATCAAAGGAACGCGGGGCCTCGAAGAGTTTTTGCCGAATACGTTTCCAGCAGGAGCGGTGAATCCGTGCGCCGGTTGTCCCGCCGGATACGTTTACCTGAGTTCCAATGGCAATTCCACGCGCGAGGCCGGACAAATTCAGTTGCGTCGCAGGCTCCGAAGCGGTCTTACGGCGACCGTTCAATATATTTATTCGAAATCGATTGACGATGACGCGGCGCTGGGAGGGCAAGGCGCGATCATCGCAACACCGAGTGCGGCGGCCGGCTCCGGCGCCGGGGCGCCGAATGCCGTGACGGCTCTGCCAGCCGTTGGAAGGCAAGGAACCGCCATGATTGCGCAAAACTGGCTGGATCTGAGCGCCGAACGCAGCCTTTCGACTTTCGATCAGCGTCACCTGGCGAGTGTCGAGATACAGTACACCACGGGGATGGGAGTCGCGGGCGGGACCCTGCTGACAGGATGGAAGGGAGCTGCCCTCAAGGACTGGACGTTCGCCAGCCAGATCACCGCCGGCAGCGGATTGCCCGAGACTCCTGTCTATTTAGCGGCCGTGAACGGGACGGGCGTCACCGGAACCATCCGGCCGGAGTACACGGGAGCGCCGCTTTATACCGCTCCGGCGGGATTGTTCCTGAACCCAGCCGCATACACGACGCCATTACCGGCCGAGTGGGGGAACGCGGGACGAAACTCCATCCGCGGCCCCGCGCAGTTCACTTTGGACGCCTCGCTCGGAAGGACATTCCGGTTGAGCGACCGGTTCAATCTCGATTTACGGTTTGACTCGACGAACGCGCTCAACCACGTCGCATTTACCAGTTGGCAGACGACGGTGAATAGCGGGCAGTTCGGGCTGCCGGCGGCGGCGAATGCGATGCGGAGCGTCGAGACAACGCTGCGATTGAGGTTCTGAAAGATGCGCAGGGCTTTGGTGTTCGTTTTATCGATGGCCGCAGCCGCGGCGCAGCAAGTCGGACAAAATACGCCGGCCGGCGGAAGCGCGGCGCCCGCGTTTACCGCGAGCGCGCAGTTGGTAGTTGAAACCGTCGTGGTGACGGACAAGAACCATAAGCCGGTAGAAGGTCTCACCGCGAAGGATTTCACCGTTACCGAAAACGGCGCGCCGCAAACCATTCGTTTCTTTGAACAACAAACGATGCCGGACGTTTCGAGCGCCGGGGCCGCCGCCGAAGCCAAGCCGGAACACATTACCGTCTTCGACAAGCTGGGCCGGACCCACATCACGCCCGAAGCGCGCGGCAGCACCCGGTACCAGGATCGGCGCCTATTGGCGCTGTACTTCGATATGACGGCCATGCAGGAAGCGGATCAATTGCGCGCTCTCGCCGCGGCAAAGAAGTTCATCCGGACCCAGATGCAGCCGTCCGATGTGGTCGCGATTCTGCGGTATTCCGGGGGCGCGGTGGACGTGCTCCAGGATTTCACCAGCGACCGGGACCGGCTGCTGAGCATTATCGAAACATTAATTGTGGGAGAAGGCCAGGGCTTCGATGAATCGACCAGCGATGCGAGCAGTTCCGACACCGGCGCCGCGTTCGGCCAGGACGACAGCGAGTTCAACATTTTTAACACGGATCGCCAGTTGTCCGCTTTGCAGACGGCGGCCACGCTATTGGGAGAGCTCAGCGAGAAGAAATCGCTGATTTACTTTGCCGGGGGCTTGCGGTTGAATTGGCTAAACAATCAGGCGCAACTGCGTGCGACGACCAATGCCGCGATCCGCGCGGGCGTATCGTTTTGGCCGATCGACGCGCGCGGCCTGGTGGCGCAGGCGCCCTTGGGCGACGCCACGAAGGGATCGCCGGGTGGAATCGGTATGTATACCGGCAACTCGGCGCTGGCGGTGACCACAAACTTTCAGCAATCCCAGGACACGCTCTTTGCGCTGGCGGGGGATACCGGTGGGCGCGCCCTGCTCGATTCGAACGACTTGGTCAAGGGAATCGTCGAAGCTGAGCAATCCGTTTCGAACTACTACATCATCGGTTATTACACCAGCATCGATACGCTCGATGGCAAGTTCCGGCGCGTGAAGATCACGCTCAATCGAGACGTAACGGCCCGGCTCGACTACCGCCAGGGTTACTACGCGGGAAAACACTTCAGCAAGTTTACGACGACCGACAAGGAGAGACAACTTGAGGACGCGCTGATGCTGGGCGATCCGATCACGGAGCTCACCATCGCCATGGAGGTGGATTACTTCCAATTGAATCGAGCCGAATATTTCGTGCCCTTCGTGGTGAAAATTCCGGGCCGGGAACTGGCGTTGGTGAAGCGCGGAGGCGGCGAACGCACCCTCATCGATTTCATCGGAGAAGTGAAGGACGAGTACGGATCGACGATCACGAATGTGCGCGACAAGGTGGATATCAAGCTGAGCGGCGCGACCGCGGCGGAATTAGCCAAGCGGCCGATTGAGTATGACGCCGGTTTCACGCTGCTTCCGGGCAAATACACGATCAAGTTCCTTGCGCGGGACGCCGAGACGGGCAGAATCGGGACGTATCAGACCACGTTTGTAATCCCCAATCTGAACAAAGAGGAAAAACGGATTCCAATCAGTTCGGTGGTGTTGAGCAGCCAGCGCGTGGATTTCAAGGACGCGCTCTATAACGCGATCAAGGACAAAGACAAGAAACAGGAGACCGCCAACCCGCTGGTTCAGGATGGGCAGAAATTGATTCCCAGCGTGACGCGGGTGTTCAGCCAGAGCCGGGACCTGTACGTCTATCTGCAAGCCTACGAGCAGGGCGCCGCGAGTATCCGGCCTCTGATCGCGTACGTGAGTTTCTACCGCGCGCACGGGAGAGCGCTGGAGACCCAGCCGGTGAAGGTGGCACAGAGCTGGGATAACCGCGTAAAAACGATGCCCTTCGAGTTCAGCATTCCGCTCGAAAAGCTAACCCCCGGAAGGTACGAGTGTCAGGTGACGGTACTGGATTCAGTTGGGCAGAGGGCGGCGTTTTGGCAGGCGCCGGTGGTGGTTGTGCCGTAGGCGAATCAGCCCTTCGCTGTGTGGTTTCCGGAGGCGAACACGGCGCCGGTGGGTGCGCCGTCCGTGGTTTCGACGATCTGCGCGGCGTGGCTGAGGTCGTTGCCGAGGATGGAAATTCCGGCCGATTGTGCGCCGCTGACGCGGGCGTAGAGGCTGGTGTCCGCCGGCGCGCGGCTGCCTCGGAAAAACGCGCGCTGCACGTTGGTGAGTTGAACCAGCGGTTGGCCCGCGCCCGGGGCTGTTCCATTCAACGCGTCGGCATCCAAATCCTCCACTTGATCGCAGGCGAGCAGCGGGCGGGGGTCCGCGACGCGCGCGTTCACCTGCACGTTGCGCAGGCGCAGTCCGGCGGCATGGCGGCAGTAGATTCCATACGACGGCAGGCGCCCGAACATGCGCGCCTCGGGGTACGATTCGATCTTTTCGGGCACGTTAAGCGCGGCCCATTCGGCCTTGCCGCCTTCGACGGTATCGATGCGGATGTTATCGAGCGTTACGTCCTCCACCGCGTGGCCGGGGACGCCGGTGATGGAGGAGGTCAGAATCGCGCCGGTGGCGTGGACATTGGAGATCATGACGCCGCGCAGACGGCCCGCTCCGTGACGGCTGCCGAGGCGCACGAAGATGGGAGTGCGAACGTTTTGCATCCGGATGTTGGAGATGACGACGCCGTCCACCCAGCCGCCATCCACCATCTCGACGGCGATGCCGGCGATCACGCGTTGGTTCAGCGGGACGTCGTTATTGTAGACGACGGAATTGGTGAATGCGATGTTTTCAAAGCCGCCGCGGGTGGCCGTTCCCATCTTGAATCCATTGCAGCAACTGGTGAGCACGCAGTTGGCGATGGTGATGTTCTTCGACACGCGCACCGGACCGCCGTAGGGATTCTCGCTCTTCAGGCAGATGGTGTCGTCGCCGGTCGCGATATCGCAATCGGCGATGAACACGTTCTGGCAGCAGGTCGGGTCGATCCCGTCGGTGTTCGGCCCGTAGATGGGGTTGCGAATCCGTATGCCGCGGATGAACACCGAGTCGCAGGCGATGGGCCGCAGCGTCCAGCCGGGCGAGTTCGCCAGCGTCACACCTTCCATGCGCACGTTGCGGCACTCGACCAGTTCGACCATGGGCGACGGGCGCGCAAGCTTCTTCCAATCGTAGGTGGCGACATCGCGCCACAGGTCTTCGGGCTTGGGCGCCGGACGTCCACTGGGCGCCCAGAACGATGGCCCCTGGCCGTCTATCACGCCCTGGCCGGTGATGGCGATGTCGTCGGCGTTGCGGGCGTAGATCAAATGCTTCTGGTTGGCGTCGCTGCCGGCGGGCGGTCCATCGTGCGGTTGGTAGTCGGAAAGATCGGTGCTGCCGCGCAGAGTTGCGCCGGCCTCCAGGTGCAGGCGCACGCGGCTCCGGATCTCCAATCCGCCGGTGAGATACGTTCCGGGCGGCACGTAGGCAACGCCTCCGCCTGCCTGAAACGCGGCATCGATGGTTTTCTGAATCGCCCCGGTATCTTTCGTCTTGCCGTCCCCGCGCGCGCCGTGCTCGCGAGCATCGAATGCCCGGGACGGAATCGCCGGTTCGACGCGGGAAGCGGCTGGGGTCCAAAACGCCGCACCGCCCCACTCGAGCAGAGTCCTTCTTGGCAACATATAGATGATACCCGTCCACCAGAAATGACACAGGGCCGCGACGGTGTCAAGGCAGCACTCGAGCCGGTAGTGGGTCAGTTTGAATCGACAAGACGAACATCAGTAAATAAAACGCGACCACACGCAGGGAAGCCGGGCGACGAGGGTCACTTCCACGACATGCCGTCAACTTGGATTAGCTGACGCAATAGCGCTTCCCAGGATCTATCGGTCCGGACCCACGTCATCCAAACTTCCTCGAACGGGACTTCGCGCCCGCTTGGTGCATGGCGAGTCTGGGACGAGATTGACAACTGCGGGTTATTCCTTGAGCAACGCCGCCGCCACATCTTCTGCAGCGGCAAGCTCTCTACGCAGCAACCGCTTCTGGCCGCCGCGCCGCAGATGCCATCGCTTACACTCAAACTACATGCTCAACTGGGGCTATGCCTACACCACAATCATCAGCAGCAAGTACCATGGCCAAACCCTGCTCTCCCACTTGGCAAGCCTTTACCCCCACTCAACCCCACAAGCCTGGCAACAAAAACTGAACAACGGCGAAGTCACCCTCAACGGCGTCACCGCCACCGGAAGCGAATCGGTCATTTTAGGCCAAACCCTTGTCTGGAACCGTCCACCCTGGATCGAACCAGACTCCCCTCAGCACTTCGAAGTCCTGTTTGAAGACCCCCATCTGTTGGCCGTCAACAAACCCAGCGGGCTGCCCACCCTCCCCGGCGGCGGCTTCATGGAAAACACCCTCCTGCGCTTGGTGCAAAGGCAAACCCCCAACGCAAACCCTGTCCACCGGTTGGGCCGAGCCACCACCGGCATCGTCCTCTTCGCCAAAACACCGAAGGCGGCCTCTAATCTATTCGCAAACTGGAACACCCCCAAAATTCAAAAAATCTACCGGGCGCTGGCTCAAAACTTTGCACAGCACGACGCCTACGAAAGCCTCACACCCATCGGCCTCGTACCGCACCCGCTCATCGGTTCCGTGTGGGCCGCCAACCCAAGTGGCAAACCGTCAAAGTCATTGGCAAAGGTGATCTCACGCACCACCAGCACCACAACATTTGAG
>JBDTAT010000162.1:0-2878 GCA_039924505.1 Bryobacteraceae bacterium | reverse complement strand
ACGCCGGGCGTATCTCCACCTCCCCGGCCAACGATTGGGAGCCGGCGATCGCGGCCGACGGCGCGGGGCGCGTCTACATCGCCTGGGACACCTACGACAAAGGCAATTACGACGTGATGATGCGGCGTTACGAAAACGGGCGCTGGGCGGAACCCATCGCGGTAGCGGCGACCCCGCGCTACGAAGCCCACGTCAGCTTGGCGTGCGACAAACAGAATCGCCTTTGGGCCGCATGGAACTATAGCGGGATGCAGTGGGGAAAGGACGCCGGATTCCTCGTGAAGAATGAGGGCACGCGCATCTACGAGTGGCGTGCCATTGGCGTGGCCGTTTATGCGGACGGCGTGTGGCGTCAGCCGGCGGCCGATATCAACTCATCGCTACCAGCGGGCTTGCACAACTACGACGACTTGCCGATGCTTGCGCCCGATGGCGGCGGCCGCATGTGGCTGTTCTTCCGGCATCGCTTTGCAAAGTTTCGCGACGTTCCGAGCGACGCCCCCGCACACCGCGCGGCCTGGGAGATTTACGGATCGTTTTATGAAGGCGGCGCCTGGAGCACGCCGGTTCGCGTGCCGCTCAGTCAGGGCCGCACCGACATGCGCGCCGGATTCGCCACCGATTCACGCGGCCGCATCTTCGCCGCGTGGCCCATGGACCATCGCGATTTCGACCAGTTCCTGTTCCAGCACGCCGACGTCTACGCGGCGCGCATTCCAACGCCCGCCGGCGCTGGCGCCGATGCGATATTGAAACCCTACGTGCAGCCGGAAATGAAAACGTGGAACGTGCATCCTCGGGAGAACCAGGATCTCGCCCGCGTACGCGGCTACGCAATCGAAGCCGGCGGCAAAACCTACCACATCTACCGCGGAGATACTCACCGGCACAGCGAATTTTCATTCGATGGCAACAACGACGGCAGCATTCAGGAGACATATCGTTATGCCATCGACGCCGCCTCGCTCGATTATCTCGGCCTGACGGATCACAACAACGACGGCGGTCCCGATGTCGATTACATCAACTGGCTGGAGCAGCAGACCGCCGATCTCTATTTCTTGCCGAAGACGTTCACGCCGCTCTATGCCTATGAGCGCAGTCTCCCGTACCCGAATGGCCACCGCAACGTGTTGTTCGCCGAACGCGGTAACCCCACCCTGCCGATTCCCGAGGCGGAGCAGAAGGGACTGGTTGGTGCGCAAGCCCTCTATGACTACCTGCACCGCTACCATGGCATTTCAATTCCCCACACGCCGGCCACCTCCATGGGCACCGACTGGCGCGACAACGATCCGTCGGTAGAGCCGCTGGTCGAAATCTACCAGGGCGATCGCGTCTCGGCCGAATATGAGGGCGCACCGAAAGCAGCCAGCGGCGTAAACCCGCGGGAGGCCCCCGGAGGATTCAAGCCCGCCGGCTACGTGTGGAATGCCTGGGCGAAGGGCTATAAGCTGGGCGTGCAAGCCAGTTCCGATCATCTCTCCACGCACATTTCATACGCATGTACGCTCGCGTCGGATTACACCCGCCACGGATTGCTGGATGCCATGCTCCAGCGCCATTCCTACGGCGCCACCGACAACATCATTCTCGATTACCGCCTGGAGACCAACGGCAAGCAATATCTTCAGGGCGACATCGTGCCCGCGGCAAGCGGCGTGAAGCTGGTAGTGAAAATCATCGGCACAGCCCCCATCCGCCAAATCGATGTGATCCGCAACAACCGGTTTGTTCACAACCTTCAGCCCATCGAGCGCGAGGTGAACTTCACCTATCTCGACAACCAGCCGCTAGCCGGCGAAAGCTACTATTACATCCGGGTAATTCAAGTGGATGATCAGATGGCCTGGTCGTCGCCTGTGTGGATCAGGCGGCCGTAGTGTCTAGCCTGCAAAGGGCGCGCGGGCACTCTCATTGCACTTAAGCAAGCAGCCCGCGCGCTCCGTTTTGCGGCTGTTACTTAGGTGTTCCACGGTTTCATGGGCAGTCAACCGAAGTCGCTGCCCATGAACCTTGGCTCCTCCACTGCGGCTCCAAAACCTACGCCCGTAGTTATATCACAAAAGCCATATCGCAAAGTTATATCGCGAAGACACTGGTAGACGTGCCCCCTATCTGCAGCCTCCCACCGGGTATATACTAATTCATTAGTATGATCCGCGATCTCCTGTGGGCAATTCGCTGGCTGCGCAAGAATCCGCTGTTCACCGTAGCCATAACCGCCATCCTTGCGCTCGGAATCGGCGCAAACACCGCTGTCTTCAGCGTGGTCGACGCCGTTCTTCTCCGGCCGCTTCCCTACCGGTCCTCCTCCCGGCTCGTCAGGCTCGAAGAGACCAGCCCTAAAATTGCGACCGTCGGTATTTCGGCGGCCGAGTGTCTCGAATGGCGCACTCGCACCGATCTATTCCAAAAAGTCATGCCGTATATGAAGGATGTCGTTACCATGACCGGAATCGGCGAGCCCGTTCAGATCGTTGCGCTCCGAACCTCAGTCGATCTGTTCCCAACTCTGGGAGTCCGCGCGCGCCTGGGCCGCGCGCTCGTCGACTCCGATGACAAATTCAACACCACGAACATCGCCGTCCTCAGCGACCGGATGTGGCGCCGGCTCTTCCACGCTGATCCCGGCATCGTCGGTCGCGGCATTACGCTTTCCGGTAACGTCTACACCGTTGTCGGCGTCATGCCGGTCGAATTCCAGTTCCCGTCCTCCGATATTGAACTGTGGACCCCGCTGCATCTCGCTCCCGCATCCACTACCTGGGTCGACGTTGTGGCACGGATGCGCAATGGAGTCTCGCTTGCGCAACTGCGGAGCGCGATGGGAATTGTCGCTCGCCGGCTGGAACGGGAAGACCCCAGAAGGAAAGCC
>JBDTAT010000161.1:0-3178 GCA_039924505.1 Bryobacteraceae bacterium | reverse complement strand
CACGACAGAGAGCGAAGTCTGCGATGTGGACTTGGAAGATTATCACTGAAACCGGGCAGGAGAAGCTATTATGCGCATGTTGAACCCACCCCATCCGGGAGAGTTTATCCGGACGGAAATTATCCAGCCGCTGGGTTTGCAGGTTACTTCGGCCGCGGCGGCGCTTGGGGTTTCCCGCCCCGCGTTGTCGAATCTGCTGAACGGAAAAACCGGCTTGTCAGGCGGAATGGCTCTGCGCATTGAAAAAGCTTTCGGCGTGAAGATGGACACGCTAATGCGGATGCAATCCTCTTTCGACATCGCGGGCATGCGCGCCCGGGCGAAACAGATCCGCGTTGAACGGTATAATCCGCGGCTGGCGGTGTGACGACGTCCGGTTTCACGCCGGGGTGCGATTCGCGCCTGTGATAGTCTCGATGAAGCAGGCCTATGAGCGACGCATTGGCGGAACAACTTTACAATTTCTACGCCGCGGGTGTCTATCCGGTGCTGGCGCAAAACGATCCGGAATATCAGCGGTCGCTGGTTACTGCGGGACTGGGTTGGCAGGGGTTGCGAGATGTTCCGGCGGAAAGCCGCAACTCATTTCAGCAAGCGATGAAGATGCAAGCGTGGCTCGGCGCCAGAAAAGTGACGGAGGCGCGCAGCCTGGATCCGGACACGGTGCGGGTGAAGGTGTTGACCGGTCCGTTGACGCTCTATCGCGTCGCGCAAAGCGGAGCGGTAACTCCGCCGGGGATCTGGTGGTTCTCCGAGAAGGTGGCGGAGCGCTGCCGGGAGGAGGCGGGGAGCGATCCGCAAAAGCGGCTCGATTGGCTCCGCAACGTTTTGGCGGTGTGCTTCAACTGGAGCCGGTTCGACCGGATTGAGCGATTAGCGCTTCACTCCGGAGAAAAGCTGCCAGCCGTGCTCGGCCGCGGATTATCGATGCCGCATTACAAGATCGATCCCAGCGTCGATCGGACCGTGCCCGCGCTACCGCCCGATTATTGGCAGAAAAAGGGCGAAATGCTGCTGGGGGGCGAGTTGCAGATCGTGCTTCCCTGGATTCCAGTTCGAAGAGTGAGTTCGACGGAATCGCTGTAAACCGCATTCGGGAGAACCACCGGCTCGATCACAATGCGCTATAGTATGCTGGAAAAGGAACGGTCGATTCCAAAGCTGGAGGTGGTTTCCGTTTATGTCTACCACGTTGCGCAAAATCAGTTCGCTGGTTCCCGTTTTTCTGCTGTGCGCCGGCGCCAGCCTGGCACAGGTTTCGTCGCTTGAGGGCGTGGTGAAGGACGAGCATGGGCAGGCCTTGAAGGGCGCGCTGGTCAAGATCGACCGCGAGGATATCAAAGGCCACTACCAGGTGAAGACCGACAAGAAAGGTCACTACTTCCACGCTGGGCTACCGCTGGGGACCTACAAGGTAACCGTCGAGGTGGATGGGAAAGATCGCGACTCGGTGGATAGGGTCCGCACGCGACTGGGCGATCCGCTGGACGTTAACTTCGATCTAAAGGCCAACGTCGAGCAGCAGCAGGCTCTGCAAAAGGCGGCGGAGACCGGGACGCTGACCAAGGAACAGGAACGGTCGCTGACGCCGGAACAAAAAGAGGCGATCGAGAAGCGGATGAAGCAGGAGCAGGCGTCGATTGCCAAGAATAAAGCGCTGAATGACTCTTTCAATCTGGGCAAGGAAGCGCTGCTCAATAAGCAATGGGATGCGGCGGTGCAGGCGTTCAGTAAAGCGTCCGAACAGGATCCGAAGCAACACGTGATTTGGGGCAACCTGGCGGACGCCTACATGGGACTGGCCGGTACGAAGACCGGCGCCGAGCAGGATGCGGCAATGGCCAAGGCCATGGAAGCGTTCCAAAAAGCGATTGAGTTGAAGCCGGACGACGCCGCGTATCACAACAACTACGCGCTGGCGCTGGCCAAGGCGAAGAAGTTCGACGAAGCGTCGGCGGAATTGACGAAGGCCGCGCAGCTTGACCCTCCCAACGCGGGAAAGTATTACTACAACCTGGGCGCGGTGCTGGTAAATACGGGGCAGCTTGAGCCGGCCGGGGACGCGTTCAAGAAGGCGATTGCGGCCGACCCCAACTACGCCGATGCGCAATACCAATATGGCGTATACCTGATTTCAAAAGCCACCACGACGCCGGACGGGCACATCGTTCCGCCGCCGGGCACCGTGGAGGCGTTCCAGAAATATCTGGAATTGAAGCCGACAGGACCCTTCGCCGATGCGTCCAAGGGAATGCTGGCGTCGATTCAGAGCACGGTGGAAACAAAGTACGCAAACCCGGACGCAAAGAAGGCCCCGGCGAAAAAGAAGAAGTAAGATGGCCGCCCGGGAGCGGCGAACGATATGCTGAGGGTCGTACTCTACCTGATCGTCAGCGTGCTGCTGCTCTCAGTGCTGCGGTCGGTGATGGGCGTCATCCTGAAGGGATTCGCGGATCTGTTCGGAACTCCGGCGCGGCAGGACCCGGCGGCTGCGCGGACGGCTGCGAATCTGCCGTTAGGCGGTGAGCTGAAGAAAGACCCGGAGTGCGGCACCTACATCGCGGTGGCGACATCGATCAAGAAAACAGTGGGCGGGGAGACGTATCACTTCTGCTCGACGGAATGCCGCGATAAATTTGTTGCGCGCTTGCGGTGACGGATGGGCGGAAATCAGCGATTAGGCAGCCTGTCCCCGAATTTGAGAAGCGACTCGTAGAGGGCCGAGACGCGCGGGTAGTTCAAATCCAACATTACTTTTAGTGGGGTTGCGTTCGGGGCTAGTTTTCGGTCCAGGGCGGTCACTGCGCCGTAGTTTGGACCGTAGTGCGTGTCTACGTCCAGATACGCGGTTTCGGACGCGGTGACGAAGGCCGGGTCGATTAAATACGCCGCCGCGAGTTCATCCCACAGGTAGGCCTTGGCACCGGGATGGTGGAAAGACGCCGGATAACGGCCGCCGTAATCCTGGCGGTACAGTTCGGTGATGGATGTTTTCGCGGCGACGATTTTGTCGAATAACGGCCGGCCAAAAGGCGCGCGATTGCAGATGTCGAGGCCGAACATGATTTTTTCCGGAATCCCGGATCGCAGGACGATTTGCGCGGCTTCGGGATCGAACCAGAAATTAAATTCCGCGGTGCGGCTGGCGTTGCCCTGAACTTTGACGGCGCCGCCCATG
>JBDTAT010000160.1:0-4916 GCA_039924505.1 Bryobacteraceae bacterium | reverse complement strand
CAGGAACACACCTTCGGCTTGAACAGTCTCAAAATCGTCCCCGACATTAACAACCTGGCGCGCGTCAACTTCGCCCAGATGAAGTACTCCCAAGCCGACCAGCTCTACCGGAGGTCGTTGCAGATCGTCGAAAACGCAACCGGGCGCGATCACATGGACGTGATACCCGTGCTCGACAATTTGACGCACGTCAACGTCGCGCAGGAGCGCTATTCCCAGGCCGAGGAGTTGGTCGAGCGCGCCATTCAGATCGCCGCCAAGAATCAGGGACCGGAAGGCGCCGTCTGCGCCCGCGAGCTGAACGTCCTCGTCAGCCTCTACCTGGCGGATAAAAAACCCGCTCTGGCCGAGCCGTCCTGCCAACGCGCACTGCGCATCGAAGAGCAACTATATGGGCCGGAAAGCCCCAATCTGCTGGTGACGCTTGACAATTACGCCGGCATCTACTTCGCGCGCCAGAAGCCCGAACAGGCCGAAACGGCGTTGCGCCGCGCCCTGTCGATTCGCGAAAGCGCTTACGGCCCCAGCAGTCCCGAAGTTACCCCCACGCTCGATCAACTAGGCCAAATGTATACCCAGCAGAAGCGCTTCCCGGAAGCCGCCCAATGTTATGAGCGGGCTTTGTTCATCCGCGGTAAACTGCTCGGCGATGACAGCCCCGCCACGCGCGACAATCTCGAGCATGTTGCCCAGACCTACGCTGCGCAGGGCCGCGGCGGCGAAGCCGAGCCGCTCCTGAATCAGGTGCTCGGCAAGCGCGAAATCGAAACCGCCACCAGCATCATCGTTATGGCGTCGCTCGCCGCCGGCGAAAATCACAACTCGGACGCCGAGTCGCTCTACAAGCTCGCCATCGACCTGCTCGACCGTCAGGGCATAGTTACCGCACGCCATCCGAACATCAACCCGGCCGATCCGCCTCCGCCGCTGCTCGCCCAGACGCTTGACGACTACGCCACGCTGCTCCGCAAAATGCGCAAAAAGGGCGATGCCACCAAGATGGAGCGCCGCGCCGCGCTAATCAACGGCCAGCCCGACCCGGCGAAGAAACACCGCTAACCGAAACCTCGCCCAGTCAAACGCTGCGGGATAATAGCGATAGCACTCAAACTGAGCCGCTCGCCCTAACGGAGCGGTTTTTACTACGCGCCTGTTACTGGAGAGAATTCCATGGAACCTGATCGCTCGCAAGATCGGCGGCACGCACACGCGTTGATCGACTTGCTTCCCGCCGACAAATTGAATGCAGTGCGGAGTCTCCTCGAAGTAATGATGGAACCGCTGTCGCGCACCCTGGCGCAGGCTCCCGAGGAAGACGAAGAGATCTCCCCCGCGGCGTCCGCCGCGATTGAAGACGCGCGCGCCTCCCTCGCTCGTGGAGAAGGCATCCCGCACGACGAGATCCTTCGCGAGTTCGGCTGCAGCAAGTGAGCGAAAAAGCCGGAACCGGCCGATTGGCGGTTGTATGGTCTTCGCGCGCCCGCACGGATATACGCGCCATCGGGCCGGCCCCAGCTATGCAGATTCTCACTTGTCTGGATCGCTTTCTGACCGTCCGGGAGGGCGACGTGAAGAAACTCCAGGGCCCTTGACGGGCTTCCGCCTCCGCTGCGGTGATTATCGAATTTTCTTCGATCCACGAGGCGAGGCTTCTATCGAAATCACCACCGTCCTTCATCGCCGTGATGCCTACCGGTGATCGGGGCGTTCGAAGAATCGCGTGCCGCCGCCAGTCCGGAGTCTCCGGACGGACGATATGCGCGGAAATACCACCCCCTGCGTTCATGGGACAATAGAGAGTTGACGCACCCCGTCGGCTCGCCACCATGCTCGACCGCATCACCGTGCACGGAGCACGGCAGCACAATCTGAAGAATATCGACGTCGCGATTCCTCGCAACACCTTGACCGTCATCACCGGTTTGAGTGGCTCCGGGAAATCGTCGCTCGCCTTCGATACCATCTACGCCGAGGGTCAGCGGCGCTACGTCGAAACCCTCTCCCCCTACGCCCGCCAGTTCCTGGAGCAGATGGAGCGGCCCGACGTCGATTCCATCGACGGACTCAGCCCCGCCATCTCCATCGAGCAGAAAACCACCAACCGCAGTCCCCGCTCCACCGTCGGCACCATCACTGAAATCTACGACTACCTGCGCGTCCTCTACGCCTCCATCGGCGTGCCGCATTGCCCCAACTGCGGGCACGAAATTTCCCGCCAGACCACCGAGCAGATTCTCCAGCAGGTGCTCGCATTGAAACAGGATGACCGCGTCATGATCCTCGCGCCCATCGTGCGCGGCCGCAAGGGCGAGTACAAGAAGGATCTGGAAAAGCTCGCCCGCCAGGGTTTCGTCCGCGCCCGGATTGACGGTGAGCTGCGTTCGCTCGACGAAGAGATCGTCCTCGACCGCCGCCGCAATCACTCGATCGAAGTCGTCGTCGACCGCCTCCTCATCAAGCCCGGCATCGACAAGCGCCTGGAAGCCTCCATCGTCACCGCCACCAAACTCGCCGGCGGCCTCGTCATCGTCGCCGTCGTCAACGGCGAGGAGCATCTCTACTCGCAGAAACTCGCCTGCCCGGAGTGCGGCGCCAGCATTCCGCAGCTTGAGCCGCGGTCGTTTTCCTTCAACAGCCCGTTCGGCGCCTGCGAAACCTGCTCGGGACTCGGCAGCCGCTGGTTGTTCGATCCGGACAAGGTCGTCGTCGATCCCTCCAAGCCCCTGCTCGAGGGCGGTCTCGGTCCCGGCGCCAGTTCCGCGAACATGGCGGCCCAGTTGACCGCGCTCGCCGGCAAGCTGAAGATCAAACTAAAACGTCCCTTCGAAGAGCTGCCGGAAAAGGCGCGGCAGGCCATCCTTACGGGCGGCGCCGGACTACCGGGTATTCTCGGCATCCTGCAGGAATCTTACAGCGAAGCGGCCGAAGGGTATCGCGAATGGCTGATGGATTTCATGTCGCCCGCGCTCTGCCCCGATTGTCACGGCAAGCGCTTGCGCCCGGCCAGTCTCGCGGTGCGCGTAAAAGGCGTGTCCATCGCCGAGTTCACCGCGCTATCCATCGCCCGCGCCCTGCCTGCCGCGCAAGCCTGGCAACTGACTGGGCGCGAACGCCAGATCGCCGGCCGCGTCGTCGAAGAGATTGAGCACCGCCTGGAATTTCTCGTCTCCGTCGGTCTGGATTATCTGAGCCTGGAGCGTTCCGCCGCCACGTTGTCCGGCGGCGAAGCGCAGCGCATCCGCCTCGCCACGCAAATCGGTTCGCGTCTGCGCGGCGTGCTCTACGTGCTCGATGAACCGTCCATCGGATTGCATCCCCGCGACAACGGCCGCTTGCTCGACACGCTGGCGCGCCTGCGCGATCTGGGCAACACCGTCCTGGTTGTCGAGCACGACGCAGAAACCATTGAGCGCGCCGATTATGTCATCGATCTCGGTCCCGGCGCGGGGCGCCTCGGCGGAGAATTGGTCGCCGCTGGAACGCCGCGTGAAATCGAGCGCGCGCCCCAATCGCTCACCGGCCGCTATCTATCGGGCGCCCTCTCCATCGCGCCGCCCGCCGAGCGCCGCCTCGCCACCGCCAATCAACTCGTCATTCATGGCGCCCGCGCCCACAACCTGAAACACATCGACGTCGAATTTCCGCTCGGTCTGCTAACCGTCGTCACGGGCGTTTCCGGCAGCGGAAAATCGACGCTGGTCAACGATATTCTCTACCGCGCGTTGGCGCGCGAAGTCTACGGCTCGCGCGCCGAGCCGGGTGAACACGATTCCATCTCCGGTCTCGAACTCATCGACAAAGTCATCGAGATCGATCAATCCCCCATCGGCCGCACCCCGCGTTCGAACCCCGCCACCTACACCGGATTGTTCACGCCCATCCGCGATCTCTACGCCATGCTTCCGGAATCCCGCGAGCGCGGCTACAAGCCTGGACGCTTCAGCTTCAATGTCAAGGGCGGCCGCTGCGAAGCCTGCCAGGGCGACGGACTGAAACGCATCGAGATGAATTTCCTGCCCGACGTCTACGTCACCTGCGACGTCTGCCGCGGCCGCCGCTACAACTACGAAACGCTGCAGGTGAAATTCAAGGGCCGCTCCGTTGCCGATCTCCTGGCCGCAACGGTCGAAGAGGCGCTCGGCATTCTTGAGAACATTCCGCAAATTCGCGTCAAGCTGGAGACATTAAACGAAGTGGGCCTGGGCTACATTCATCTCGGCCAGTCGTCCACCACGCTTTCCGGCGGCGAAGCCCAGCGCATTAAACTCGCCAAGGAACTTAGCCGCCGCCAGACCGGCCGCACGCTCTACATCCTCGATGAGCCGACCACCGGCCTCCATTTCGAGGACGTCAAACATCTGCTCGCCGTCCTTCAGCGCCTGGTTGGCCTCGGCAACACCGTCATCGTCATCGAACACAATCTGGACGTCATCAAGACCGCCGACTGGATTATCGATCTCGGTCCGGAAGGCGGCGAAAAGGGTGGCCACGTTGTCGCGGCGGGCAGTCCGGAGCAGATTTTGCGCAACAAAAGAAGCTACACCGCGCGTGCGCTTGAAAAAGTGCTGCGCCAAGGGATGCGCAAAGGGTGCGGCGCGCACGACCAGACCAACCAGGAACTGCTCCGCGCCGCACTCCGTTTTGGGCATGTTACTGAGGAAACCGCGTGAGCCTCTATCCTTACCGCCCGCTCGATTTCGCCGGCCTCGCAACCGTTCCTCTGAAAGCTCGCGGCGGAAAGGTCCGGGTAGACCAGTTTGCCCGCCCGCACACCAAGGGCGCCGGTTTTGTGGAGTGGCTCGATTCACTGCCGCGTATTCTCGCGGGCGACAGTTTGCGCGGCGTTGTCGAAGCGCTGCTGCGCGCGCGCCGCGAAAAACGCGCCATCGTCTGGGGCCTCGGCGGCCACGTCATTA
>JBDTAT010000159.1:0-4195 GCA_039924505.1 Bryobacteraceae bacterium | reverse complement strand
CGCCGATGATCACTCCCGGAACGTGCAGCACGCCGGACCACGTTGGAACCGCTCCCTCCGACGCCATTGTGCTGTTCGATGGCAAAGACCTGTCCCAATGGACGCAGTATCCGAAGAAAAGCAGCGTTGCCCACGAGCCTCGCTGGAAGGTGGAAAACGGTTATGTGGAAATCGTTCCCGGCACCGGCGGCCTGGTTTCGAAGGACAAGTTTGGCGACGCGCAATTCCACATCGAATGGGCTTCGCCCGCAAAAGTGGTGGGCGATAGCCAGGGACGCGGCAACAGCGGCATCCTATTGATGCGGCGTTACGAAATTCAGGTGCTCGATTCCTGGAACAATCTCACCTACGCCGATGGCCAAGCCGCTGCCATCTACGGCCAGTGGCCCCCGATGGTGAACGCGTCGCTGAAACCCGGCGAGTGGCAAGCCTACGATATCGTCTGGGATGCGCCGCGGTTTGAGAACGAGAAACTGGTGAAGCCGGCGTTCGTCACCGTCTTTCAAAACGGCGTGCTGGTGCAGAACCACAAGGAACTGATTGGCGATACTCCGCACCGCAGAGTTGGAACATACAAACCGCACGGCGCCGAAGAGCCGCTGGAACTCCAGGACCACAATATGCCGGTACGGTACCGGAACATCTGGGTTCGGCGGATCAAAGATCCCAAATAGGCGGAGACGTCAGAAGTTCAGCTTCATGCCGAGCTGCATCGAGCGTCCGCCGCCCGCTCCCGTGATTACGCCGAACGTGTTCTTGCTGGGGTCGGGATTGTAGCTGTCCACGCTGGAGTTCGGGTTGTTGAACTGCGGCGTGTTCGTAACGCTGAACGCCTCGGCCCGGAGTTCAAGATTGATCCGCTCGGTGAAGTGGATGATCTTCGCAAGGGACGCATCCAAATCGTAGAAACCCGGACCCGTAATCGCGTTCCGGCCCACGTTGCCGAAAACTCCCGACTGAGTTTCCGAAACGAAACTGGTGGGGCTGAACCACGGATTGCCGATATTGATGCCGTGGAGGTATTGAACCGGCGCCACCTCGTCGGCGGTCTGGCTGCTAGCCGGCGTATTCAGCGCGGAGCCGCCGGTCACGTTGAAGGGTGTGCCGGTCATCAGTGTCAGGATGCCGGTGACGCGCCACCCGCCGATGACGTTGCCCATCAGTCCGGAATTCAGCCACTTCTTTCCCGGACCGAATGGCAGATCGTAGACGTAGCTTTGGACGAACGTTTGCGTGCGGTCGAAATCGTTGCGCGCGTATCCGCGCCGCGGATTCACGTAGAAATACAGTCCGCCGTCGTCTCCGGTCTGAAAGCCCATGCCCTTCCCGTAGGTATACGCGGTCGTGAGGGAGAAACCGCTTCCGAAGCGCCGGTCCAATTTAACCTGCAGCGCGTTGTAGCTGGTCGAATATCCCGCGAACACGAAACTCGTGTCGGCTGAGCGTCCAAACGTAGCAAACTCCGGCCGCGCGGCGTTCCCGCCGCCGGCAACCATCGATGCATTGAGATTGTAATTCACCACTGAATCCACGCCGTGATTGCCGACATACGCCACATCGAGAACCAGCTTCAACGGCAGCGACCGCTGGATGGCGAAATTCCAGGATTCTACATATGGGTTCTTGAAATTCTTGTTTATATCGAAGTAGTTCTGCGCCAGCGCCACATTCGCGCTGGGAATGATTCCGTTGGAAGGAATCGGCGGATTAATCGGAGCCGGGAAGCCATTCTGGAAGCTGGCCACGTCTCCGTTGGGAAGCACGGCCGGCCCATAGGTGGTCACTGCGGGGTTGAAGGCATTATTCGCGCGGATGGGGTAGTTATATGCGTATGTGTTATCCGGGAAGGGGGTGTAGCTGATGCCGAAACCGGCGCGCAACACGGTCTTCTCGGTAAGGCGGTACGCCGCTCCAAGGCGCGGAGCAAAATAATTGTACCGGGTGACCATGCCTAGATTGGACGGGTTCCCGCCCACGCCGGCGATCACCAGCGTGTTATTCGACGGATCATAGTTGGAGAATCCGCCGGGGAATTGCGGCACGCCCGGGGGATAGAGTTCCCAGCGGACGCCGAGGTCGAGCGTCAACTTGGGACTGACCTGCCATTTGTCCTGCACGAACGTGAAAATCTGCCAGGCGCGATAGGACGGAAAATACTGTCCCAGATCGCGGCCGGCCTGATTGGGAAGGTCCAGCAGCACGCTGGCGAAATTATTGTAGTAGCTGGTTGCGGGTCCGCCTTTTAGCGAGGTCTGTCCGGCCGCGAAGTTATACACCCCGCGCGGGCTGAACGTCTGGTCCTGTAACAGATCGTCGCGGACGCGCCGGATGTCGCCGCCAAATTTGATGGTGTGGTTGCCTAACGTCTTGGTCCACGTGTTCGCCACGTCGATGTTGGCTTCCGCCCTGATCCAGGGAAGGCTGGCGGAGTAACCGATCAAGTTATTCGAGAAAAACGCTCCGGTATTGATCCCGACGATGCCGCTGAAAAAGGGACCGATATTAATGCCCGGAATCCCAATCGCAGTGGAGGAGTTCGTCCCGTAATCGGCGTTGGTCGCGGTGTTATGATAGTGCGCGACGCCCACACGGAACTCGGCGATCAAAGTAGAACTGAATACGCGATCGTAGTTGATGCCGGAGCTATAAGTTCGCTGGACACCCGTACCCTCGAAACTCCCCTGCGCCGGTCCGCCGACTACGTTTCCGAACACGGGTGCCTGGAACACCACCGGCCGTGAGAAACTGAATCGCCCGCTGATGCGGTCGTTGTCGGTAAGGTTGTAATCGATCTTTGCGTCCAGCGAGGTAGTGTCCTTGGTGGCGGGGAGCAGCGCGAAAAAGTTGTTGCTGCCCGAGGTGCTTGCCACGTTCGGCGCTGGAAGCAGCGCCAGCAGTTTTGCGGAAACCGGATTGATCCGGTTGGCCGGAATCACATTACCCGGAAATGGTGTGCGACCGGTTCCGTCCGGGTTGCCCGTCGCCGGATCGTAAATCGGAGTGTTGGAGCCGCTCAAATTGCCAGAGTTCTCGGCCGCGGTCGGAATCGTCAGCCGATTGGCATTCGCCTGGTGATCGGTGGTGCGGAGAATATCGGCGAAGTAGAAGAGCTTGTTCTTCTTGATCGGTCCGCCGACGTTTCCGCCGTAATAGTTGTAGACCCGGTGGCCCACCGAAGGATCGAAGAAATTGCGTGCGTTAAAATCGCTGTTGGCCAGAAATTCATAGGCCGCCCCGTGGATCTCATTCGTGCCGGATTTCAATATGACATTGGTCACTGCGCCCGAGGCGCGCCCCAATTCCGCTTCGAAATTGCTGGTGGAGACGTCGACGGTTTGAATGGCTTCAATCGGCGGCACGTAGATCTGCAACAGCCCCGTGCGTTCGTTGTCGTCGATCCCTTCAAGCTGGAAGTTGTTGCCCATGCGCATCTGGCCGTCAACCTCGGTTTGCAGCGAGCTCATGGCGTTGAAAAATTGCGAATGCTGGAACGAAGCGCGCGTGGTGCCCGGCACTAGATTCAACAGGCTCTGAAAATTCCGGTTCGTGCCCACCGGCAGGTTGGCCGTCAGCACCGTTTCGATCTTCGCGCCCGTGTCCGCACGATCCGTTTGCAACGGCGGAGGTGCGGCCGTCACTTCGATCGATTCCGTCACGTTGCCGGGCTGCAATTGGACATCCACACGATTGCTGGTGTTTACAATCAGATCGATGTTCTGACGGGTTTCTTTTTTAAAACCCGTCACTTCCACGGTTACCGAGTAGCGACCGGGGGCCAGATCCGGGAACGTGTAGTTGCCGCTTTCGTTGGTCTGGGTCGTGCGGCTGATATCGGTATCGGTCGCTGTCGCCGTTACCTTCGCGTTTGGAATCGCTCCGCCCGTTATATCGGTGACAGTTCCGAGAACGGTGGCGTTTACAGCCTGACCGTATGAATACCCGGCCGAAAAACACACCAGTGCGCACGAGGCGCAAATCCAACGTAGTTTATTCATTCCATTACGACCCCTTTGTTGTTTGGTACAAACCGACACTGACTTGTACCCTGAGAATACGCCTGATTGCCAACCCTGTCAATAGCTCTGTATTGTCAGTGGCCCCATAAGTACTAATTTCTCGATCAATTCCGTTGAACAGCCGGTTAAATCGGCGGCGAATGCCAGCCTTGCGCGCCAGCCACTATTCCCGGCATGCT
>JBDTAT010000158.1:0-3916 GCA_039924505.1 Bryobacteraceae bacterium | reverse complement strand
TGATGCTGACGGCGCGGGGCCATCCCGAAGACGTGCTTCGCGGTTTCGCGGCCGGCGCCGACGACTATCTCACCAAGCCCTTCGATCTGTCGATTCTCATCGCCCGCCTGCGCGGCCTGCTGCGCCGCCGCGAATGGCTTCGAGCGTCCATGAATTCCGTGAATTCCGTCGCGCCGCCACCGGAGCCGAAAGACACCTTCACGTTCGGCGACAAGCAGGTGAATTTCGATCTATTGGAGTTGCGCGTTCGCGATCAAGTGTTCCCGCTCACGTTGATGGAGGCGAACGTGCTCCGCTACCTAATCCAGCACGAAGGCAAAGCTGTATCCCGCCGTGCGATGCTCGAGGATGTGTGGGGACTGCACGAAGACACCGACACGCGCGCCATCGACAATTTCATTGTCCGCTTGCGCCGCTACATTGAAGACGACCCCACCCACCCGCGCCACGTGCTCACCGTCCGGGGAGTCGGTTATCGATTTGTCCCGTCTCCGCCGCCAGCGAGCTGATCGCAACGTTGCGCGCTTCGCTCGACAAAATCAGAAAAAAGATGAGGAGCGAAGCCGACGACACCACGGCCCACGGCTTGCCGGCCAGCGCGAAGGCGAATGGGATGGGCGTCGCCAGCAGTGTCGCTGCGATGCGTGACGCCGGGCGGGCCGAGCGGAAAATCGTCAGCCAGACCGGCAATAGCAATAGCGCCGCGTCGTAACCGTAAACGTGAGGGACCACCAGCAGCGACGCCGCGGGTGCCAGCACGAAGGTCCGCCAGAGCGGCGCGCCGGCTACGGCAAATGCAAAAATCGCAATCACGCCGGCGACGATCGCGGCGGCTCCCCAGACGGAGTGGATTTCCAGATTTGCAACCAGTCCCTCGAAGCCGATCATTCGTTCCGGCGACGGCGACAGGTGCGAGAGGTCCTTGTTCTGAAGCAACGCCAGATACGTCCGGATGCCGGCCATTCCTCCGGCGGTCAGACACACCAGGACTTCCGCCGCCGCCACCGCGCAAAAGGCCGCCAGCATCCGCCAGCGCCTCTGAATCGCCAGTGCCAAAGGCCATAATAGGATGAGATGAAATTTGATCAGCATCATGGCCATGGCAGCGCCGCTGGCGGCAGGCCGGCCGCGCTCCGCCAGTTCGTACGACAGAATCAGCAGTGCCAGCAGCACAACACAATCCTGGCCGCTGGCGATTCCAAGCGGCGCCGGGAGAAAAAAAGATGTAAACACCGAAGCCTCCGGTCCGAATCGCCGCCACGCCCAGAAGCAGCAAGCGGCCAGAAGCGCGATTTGCCCGCCGATCCATACCACGAACGCCACCGGGAAGGGCAGTAAGGCCATCGGCGCCAGCATCAGCGCATAGAATGCCGGTCGAACGAAGGGCACGACGGCTTCGAGCCCCGGCACATACCGGCGCTCCCGTTCCAGTTGCGCCGCCGGATCGTGCAGGTCCGCGAATTGCCCGTCCAGCGCCAGCGATGCACCCGTGTATAAGTTCAGGAAGTCGTGAGACCGTGCAGCCGGCAGAATCAGCGTTCCAAGCGCGATCCACAGCCCTGCCAGCGCAACCACCACCACCCATACGAAAGAGTTTCGCGAGTTTCGTGGGGAATCCACCTGACTTCGAAGCCCTGCCGCGGCGTTGTCCGGCACCTACAAACTCGCCGCCTGCGCCTCGGAAAGAAACTGTTTCGCCAGCTCCGGCCGCGTTGCGAGAGCCGACTTCCAGCACGCTTTGCTTTCCTCTTTTTCTCCTAGCGCGAACAGGACATTTCCCAGATTCAGACTCGCTTCCGCCCAGTCCGGCTGCGACTCCAGCACGGTGCGGTAAAACGCCGCCGCGTCATGGAGCTCGCCGCGCGATTGCAGCAGCAACGCCAGATTATACGCCACCTCGGCATCGCCCCCGGGCGCCGCCCGGTACAGATCCATTGCCCGCCCGGCTTCGCCCCGCTCGATGGCCAGCGCGGTTAGCGACCTCCGCGCGCTCGCATTCCCGGCATCCAACTCCAGCAGCGTTTCACACGCCGTCGCAGCGCCGTCGCGGTCCTCCGCCGCCCAACGGCAGCACGCCAGGTTCAACCACGCATCCTTCCAATCGGGCCGCAGCCGGGCACAATGTTCGAACGCCGCCACCGCCGCGGCCATTCGTCCGGCGTCATGCTCCAGCAATCCTACCTGAAACCACAAGTCCTCGCGGTCCGGCGTCAACCGCAGCAGCGACTTCCAGGCTTCCATCGCTTTCGGCCGTTCGCTCTGTTCGGTGTACACCTGCCCCAGCCCCTCCAGCGTCTCCGCGTCGTCCGGCTTCAGCCGCCGCGCGTGCTCGAAAGCCCGCGCCGCGTCCTCCGGTTTCCACATCCGCTGGTAGCATACGCCCAGGTTGTGCCAATCTTCAAACGATTCCGGATTCGTCTCCGTCAGCCGCGCCCACCAGCGCGCCGCTTCCACGAAGTCCTGCTCCGCCGTCGCCGCCGAGGCGAGAGCCAGCAGCGCCGATTGAGCCTGCGGCCGCAGCCGCAGCAGCCGCGCCGCCAGCGCCCGCGTCTTGCGATAGTCGTGGATTTCGATCGCGGCCGCCAGCGCATTCGTCAGCAGCTCCTCGCGCTCCGGCTGCGCCTCCAGCAGCCGCTCGTAAATCGCCAGCGCCTCTTCGTGTTTGCCGTCCAGTTGCAGCGCGGCCGCCTGCCCCAGCCATGCCGGCGCATAATCGGGCCGCAGTTTCAGCGTCTGCACAAAGCTCGACCGCGCCTCGGCCGTGCGCCCCTGATGCAGCAGGCATACGCCGAGCGATTGCCACGCCCCGGACCGCTCCGGATCCAGCACCACCGCCCGCTGCAAGCTCTCGACCGCCGCCGGCCACTGGTGAGTCCGCGCCAGACAGAGCCCGTGATTCAAACTGGCAAACGGATGATCGGGAAATTTCTCGAGCAGCGTCTTGTAACGCGCGGCCGCCTCGTCGAATTGACTCCGCTCGAAATGAATCTGGCCCGCCAGCAGCAGTGCGTCGGCATTTCCGTCCGCGGCCGCCGGCTCCAATTCGGCCAGCGCGTCGTCGCCGGCTGCCCCCAGCCACAGCCGCATCGCCTTCACCACCAGCGGATTCGTCGCCGCGCGCCGGGCAAGCTGCGTGTTCTCCGGTTCCACGCTGAGGAACGTCTGCACCAGATCGTCGTCGATAAACCACAGCCACTGCCCCGCGGAATCGCTCATCGATAGCCCTTTCCTGTCTCCGACCCGCGCATTCGCGCCGGCTTCTCCGTCTCTTTTTGCCCACCGCCGGCCCGCAGATCCGAAATCGCGATCACTTCGCCCCGCCGCGTATTCTTCTGCGTCCCGGTCTCCGCCGGCGCGCCCCACATCATGCGCGGCCGCAGCGGACCCAATTTGAGTTGCGGAACAAACACACCGCTCTCGCCGTGCATCGCCGTCTTCAGTGGCGCGCGGTGGTCGGTCTCGGCCGGCCGCGCGAGCACCGGCGAAATTCGCACCGGCCCTCCCACCGCAATCGCCGCCGCCGCTGCGCTTCGTCTATTCCCTAGAGCAGCCGGCGGAAGCCCCGATTCTCTGTCGATTCCGGCCGGCGCCATGATCTCCGCGGTCAATTCGTCCAAACGAACCGTCAGACGCCATCCGAGCGTCCGCATCTCCATCCGCGCCAACGTCAGCTCGCCGCCCATCGCTGTCGCCGTTTCCAGGGGACCGGCGTTCCGCGGAGGGTACTGCATGCCATCGCCGTTTGTCGACCATGGACGCCGCATCTCTGGAAGCGAGCCGTTCAGCGCCGATTCCGCGCTTACCGGCTCCGCAGCCTTCGGAGCGGCAGCCCGCGGCCCAGCGAGCGGCTTCATTTCCGTCGTCGCCGTCATTAAACCGGCGGAGCGCTTTGACTGCGTCACGATCGAGGCCGGAC
>JBDTAT010000157.1:0-6554 GCA_039924505.1 Bryobacteraceae bacterium | reverse complement strand
CCCTCGACACCGCCACCGGCAATGAAATTATGGCGCTATTCGAGCGGCTCTTCCAGCTTGGCAACACGATTGTGCTGGTGACCCACGAGCACGATATCGCCCTGCACGCCCACCGCGTCATCCACATTAGGGACGGCAAAGTGGAACGCGACGAAAAGCTCAAGTAGCCGGAGCGCCGGTCTGGGGAGGCCCGGCCAATCCACCTGGGCCCACGGCAACCATGGATAATGTTTCCGCTATGCTAAACATTGACAATCTCTGTTATTAGCGCTAGAGTGATACGAAGGAGCCCCGCCATGAATGTTTCACTTACTCCCGAGCTGGAGAAGTTCGTTAGCGCCAAGGTGGGGTCCGGCCGTTACAACTCCGCAAGCGAGGTCGTGAGGGAAGCGCTCCGGCTTCTAGAAGAACACGACCAGGCACGGGCCGCGCAGCTCGGGGATTTCAACCGGGAACTCGGACGCCGCCTGGCTTCGCTCGACCGCGGTGAGCATGTTGACCCGGCAATGGCTCGGGCGCGGTTGCAACGCAAATCCGGCGCACGCCGGAAACGAGCGTGAGCGGTTATGTCCTCGGTGTCGACGCGGATTCCGATCTGGACGAAATCTGGGAATACATCGCCCACGACGACATTGAAGCCGCGGACCGCTGGATAGTGAAACTTTTCGATGCGTTCCAGGCTCTCGCGGCAATGCCGGGAATGGGGCATTAACACGAGGATATCTCCCGATCCCCCGTTCGATTCTGGCCCGTCGTCGATTACTTAATCGTCTATCGGATCGGCCGCAGCCGCACTGAGATCGTCGCGGTGGCACAAGGCTCGCGCGATATTCCGGCGTTTCTGCACGAGCGGTTGCACTGAGGCGATGGATCGCCGCCGCGCCACGGCGCACGCCCGCCTGACGTCCCCTGCGGCTGGCCGCGTTTCCGCTCGGATTCAGAGTGCGCTAACGCTCGGCCGAGGCCGGCGGCGAGTGCGGCGTAACGACGCCCACGACCTCATCGAGCTCGGTGCGGACAAATGCGCCTCGAAGCCGGTTCGATTGCGCAAACGCCGCGGACATCTCGCCTTTTCCGGTCTTTTGGAACGCTTCCTGATATTGCGAAGGCGCTGCGAGCGATGCCCAGTCCTTATAAAAGTCCACCGTCATGGCGTTGTAAGGCAACGCGGAACCGCTTGGCATCGCTAAAGTGACTAGCGCCCAGCCCTTGAAAGCGCCCATATCGATGCGCGCTTGGTGAACGGGCTTAAAGGTCTCGGATTCGAGCGTCAGCCATTGGGTCATATCGTCGGGTGCAACCTTGACAAAATTGTGGCGCGCGTAATTGCCGACCTCGATTTTCCCGAGACTCTGCCGGACCATCCACAACTCGGACCTGCGGAGACGACTGACTGCATCGCGTTGGCCAACGACATCGCTTGGTTTCATGGCAACGTGCGCCTTCTCGAATGCGGCCGCGAGCGGCATCATAGCCTTCGGATCGGGTGGGAAGCCCTTATATAGGGTGACCAGCGTGTAATCGCACGCTGCATCCATGCCGGCAGGATACACGGATTTCATCAAGAACTGGGTAACGAACTCCCCTGCATCCGCTCGGACCTGTGCGGATGGTCTAAGTACGTCGGTCACCAATCTGTTAAAGTCGGCGTCCTTGCCCGGTTGTACTTTGATGCAAACCGATTTGGCGAATGGCACGGTTGCGTTCTGTGCCACGGCGGTCGTGCTCACAACGCACAGACCTAAGGCCATGGCGAAGCGGCTACGGTGTTTCATAATTCACTCTCCTGGAGCCGGGATTTCCATTTTGGCCCCCCGGCCACCATGGATTGTACATCCAAACGCCTTCGTTGGAGCCGTTTATTTCATCCTTTTTTATCCGGCGCGATTTCGCCGGCCCCGGGAAGAAGCAACTCCGCCTGCTCCCCGTACGGAAAGATCCGGACCTCTCATTTCAAGTGATTTCTTACACCCATTAGAGTGGCGTCACAACCCAAATTCACCTCAATTTCCACTTAAATCAATCACTTGCAAAAACGATGGTTCGGAATAGGCGCTTCGTCTGCTATCTTCATACCGGGAAAGAAACTCGACTGGCCAGTCAACCTTTCCGTTTAGTTGGTGTTTCCTGACTTCCTTAGGTAGTAGGGCCTGGGGAAGCGCGGAACAGGCATCGGTGCCTCGAAAAAGAGTGCGTGAGTCGGTAAAGCGATGAAGTGAGTAGCGGAAGTTCCGGCAACGGACCGTTTCTTGGCGGGGGCGGCCCCGTGAACCGGAATCAAGTGAAAGCCGAATCGCCCCGGTGAACAAATCTCCACACCCTGCTGTGGCGGCTCGCCCAAAAGGCGGGTCGCCCGGCAGATTTCTTGAGGCACAAGTGTGTCTCAACCGCTCGTCATCCATCTTCAGCGAACCACGAAACGAAGCAACATGAGCGGGTTCCGCTCATCCCCGGAGATGAAAATGTGGGAGGCGCTTCCTGCCACTTCCGATCGGCGCCCTCCTTAAGCCATGGAAAAAAATCGCGCGTATCGAATTTTAGGAAGCACGGAGCCGATGCGGGATTGCCCGAGACCGGGGGTCGCGACAGGTTTTTGCGAAACGGAGCCAATGCGGGGTTCCCAGAGACCGGCGGTTGCGAAGGGTTTTACGAAACGGAGCCAATTCGGGATTGCCCGAGTCCGAGGGGTTGATGGGCATTTGCGAAACGAAGCCAATGCCAAGTTGCCCGAGGTCGGCCGGCCGTATCGATTTTTCGGGAGAAGAACCCGTCGTCAAACACGCGTCTTCAAAATGCCAACTTGCGTCACGCGTCTTTCGCTACAGTGTGGAGATCGGCACGGCCGTGAGAGCGCACATTACTCAAAGTATTAAATCGGATTCATAGCGGCGGGTAGCGGTAACGCGGCGCTGCGGCGTGCCATCAAACCCCCAGTGCGGCGCTCTGGCCGGAACCGGGATGAGCGACGTAACGACGGAGACGAAGTTCGACGCTATCATTAACAGTAAGCCCGCACAGAGGCGATGCCCTTGTGCGGACAAACTGTACGGGGAAGCGAAAAACGGGGAGCGGGATGAAATGTTCAACATACGCAGGTTTTGGGTGGGGACAGTCGTAGGGGTGGGTCTGACGGCAATGATGGCTTGGGCGCAACCTCCGGGCGACCAGCCTCCTGACAACCAGCCGGGCGGTGAGGTCGATCCTCCGAGCCGGGCGGCGCGGCTCAGCTTCCTCGCCGGATCGGTGTCGTTCCAGCCGGCGGGCGTGGAAGATTGGACCGGGGCCACGCTTAACCGTCCCATGACCACCGGCGACAAGCTGTGGGTGGATGACGGCGGCCGCGCGGAATTGCATATCGGAACCGCGGCCATGCGGCTGAACGGCCACACCGGCTTTTCGTTCCTCAACCTGGATGACCGGACGGCGCAAATTCAACTCTCCGAGGGAACCATTGAGGTGCGTGTGCGCCAGCTCGACCAGGGTGACGTCTTCGAAATCGATACTCCCAATCTGGCGTTCTCCCTGCTGCGTCCCGGCGATTATCGTGTGGACGTGCAGCCGGACGGCGCCACCACCATCGTCACCACGTTTAGCGGCGACGGTGAAGGAACCGGCGGCGGTCAGGCCTTTCCGGTTCACCCGCGCCAGCAGGCCCGTGTCACCGGAACGGACTCGTTGCAATACGATCTCAGCGGTGCTCCCATTCCCGATGAGTTCGACGATTGGTGCAACCAGCGTGACCGCCGGGAGGACCAGTCGGTCTCGGCGCGGTATGTTTCGCGCGAGGTCGTCGGATACTCCGATCTTGACGCCTACGGCGACTGGCGTCCCTGGTCCGAGTATGGCGAAGTCTGGATTCCGCGCGGCGTACCCGTCGGCTGGGCGCCCTATCATTACGGGCATTGGGCTTGGATATCGCCATGGGGTTGGACCTGGGTGGACGACGCTCCGTGGGGTTACGCGCCGTTTCACTACGGACGATGGGCCTACGTGGGTAGCGCCTGGGGTTGGGTTCCGGGACCCATCGCTGTGCGTCCCGTGTATGCTCCGGCGCTGGTGGCCTGGATCGGAGGAGCGCACTTCGGAATTGGAATTTCGCTGGGCGCGGGGGTGGGTTGGTGCCCGCTCGGTCCACGCGAAGTCTACGCGCCCGCCTATCGCGCCAGCCCGGCTTATTGGAACCGCGTGAACGTCTCCAACACGGTGGTGAATAGGGTTACCATCAACAACTATTACAACAACCGGACCACCATCAATAATGTCCGTTATGTGAACCGGGGTGCGCCGGGAGGAATGACGGCCATGCCCGCAAGTGCCATGGCCGGCGGACGCCCCGTGAATCAAATGGCCGTGCGTCTTTCACCCGAGCAGATGCGCAATGCCCGTTTTTCCGCCGCGCCTCAAGTCGCCCCCAGCCGGCAAGCGGTGCTGGGACGGATGGCGACTGGTTCCATCGCGCGGCCGCCAATGGCCGTGATGAATCGTGCCGTAGTCGCGCGAAACGCCCCTCCGCCACCGGCGCCGTCGTTCGCTGCACGGGAGCCGTTACTGCGAGCCAGTCCCGGCCGGCCGCTGGCGCCCGCACAGGAGCGGACTCTACGCGAGAACGCTCCCGCGAGCCATCCGATGGTGCGGCAAGCGCCGCCAGTGCGCGCGTCCATACCGGCCAGCCAACCGGGCAACCAACCGGCCAACCAGCCAGGCAACCAGCCGGGTGGTTTCGGACGGCCCATCCAGCCGCGCCAGCCGGCGCCCAATAATACGATAGAGCCTCGCGCCCAAGAACCGCGGCCTCAGTTCAATCGTCCCGCGCCGGAATACAGGCCGCCGCCAGTGAACCGTCCGGCGCAGGAAGCTCAGCCACCGCGGCAGAACAATCGCCCGGCCCCGGAATCGCGTCCGCAGTTCAGTCGCCCGGCGCCGGAAGTCCGGCCGGCACAGCCATACAACCGCCCCGCGCCGGAAGCCCGGCCTGCACCGCAATACAATCGGCCGGCGCCGGAAGCGCGTCCGCAGTTCAATCGCCCGGCGCCGGAGTCCCGGCCGGTGCAGCCTGCTCGACCGCAACCCGAGGCGCGTCCGGCGGAAAGGGCCAAGCCGCAACCGGAGGCGCGGCCCGCTGAGCGCGACGCTCACCCGAAAGACGATCGGCGGTAAGCCGGCCAAACAAAGCTGACGCAAGCGGTTGAAGAAAGCGGCGGAAGAAAGCGAATGACGCGCGCAAAACATCCCGCGCATTTTTTGTTTAATTGCTCGAGGCGGACCGGTGTGAACTCAGCCTCGCCAGCACGCTGCCCGCGAGCAGCGCCGCCGAACCCAATCCGAACACCAGCCGGTAGGAACCGGTGTGCGAAAACAGAAACGAAAACACATAACCCATCGCCGCGTACGTCAGCGAAAATGTCACCGTCATCCAACCCCATACCCGCTTCTGTTCGGTAACGGGCACAATCTCGGTTACGCGGCCCGAAGCCAGTGACGTAACGCCCATGGTCATCGCGCCCACTCCCAACGACGATAGCGCCAGACATATAGGATGTGTCGAGACTAGCGGGAGTGCCACGCTGGCGGAGTTCAGCAGCAGACCAATTTGAAGGCTGATGCCCGTGCCGGCGCGATCGGCGATCCAGCCGGTCAGCAACGGTCCGGCCGCGGCCGCAATGCCGAGCAAAATCCAATCGCGCCCTCCGGCAGCGAGGCCACGGTCGAGGCCGCGCGCGATGTAGTCCACCCAGAAAAGGGTGTGTGGCACGAATCCCGCTGCATTGGCCGCGTAGGCGCCCATTAAGAAGAGGATCGTCCCGCTCGCGCGGGTGCACCGCGGCGCGGGCTCCGCGGAAGCCGGCGGATTATCGGGAGGCCAGCCGTTCCACGCTATCGCGGTCAGTCCCATCCCCGCCAGCCCCAGCGCGGCCCACGTCGCCGGCAGCGGCCACTGAGCGAAAATCGGCACGACGGTTCCGGCCAACGCGATGCCGCCGCCCACTCCGGTAAACATCAGGCCGCCGATTCGTCCGCGTCGCGCGGCCGGCGTCGCCGCCAGCACCAGCGGCACCCCGAGGACCATCAGCAATCCTCCGGTGACGCCCGCGGTCAACCGCCAGAACGCGTACCAAACGAAGCCGAGCCGCAGCCCGCACGCGAAAAAGCTGACGGCCGTCGCCAGCATCGCGCCGCGCAGCAGAGGCCCTGTCCGGTAGCGATGCGCGATGCGGCTGGCGAAGATCGCTCCCAGCAGATACCCCGCCAGATTCGTCGCGCCAAGATAGTCGGCCTCCGCAATCGTGAACCAATGCTGCCCAACCAGCGCGGGAATCAGTGGCGAATAGGCGAAGCGGCCGAGTCCGATGCCGGTCAGTAGGGCGGCGAAACCGGCCAAGGCGGGCCGCCGTCCGCGGATTTCGGGACCCTCGTTCACAAACGGAATTCGAGAACGCCAAAATGGTCTGCGCCCATCGAACTCCCCTCGAAAATTCGAGGCGAAAATCCGCGCAGTTCGCCGAAGCGCGCGGCCACGCCATGGAAAACGTCGCTTGCATCCTGGCGGCCCAGGA
>JBDTAT010000156.1:0-9890 GCA_039924505.1 Bryobacteraceae bacterium | reverse complement strand
CAATGTTAAGAACGTAAAATGATACGGGTGAGGTTTTAACCGATTCTTTTGGAGCGGCCGTGTTCGGTTGTTGTGACATAACAGTTGAGGAGACAACCTACGTGAAATATTCAATAATGACGATGATCGCGGCCGCGTTGGCCTGCACCTTATCCGCGCAATGGCCGGCTCCAGGGCGGCCGGGGCAAGGCGCGCTTCCGACGACGGCGGATGTACAGAGCTACCTCGCGCTGACGGATGCGCAGGTGCAATCGCTGCACCAGTTGCGTCTTGACGAACGCCAGGCCGTTAGCCCGCTGATGCAGCAGATGATGCAAAAGCAGCAGAACCTCAACACCCAGGAGGCGGCCGGGGCCAGCGCCGCGGCAGTGGGCCAACTGGTGCTGGACCTGCAGGCTATCCGGACCAGCATCTCCACTACGGCGAGCAACTATCGGACCCAGGCGGTGAATCTGCTGACCGCGGACCAGAGAACGAAACTGCAAGCGCTGGAGGCTGCTGCCGCGCTGCGCCCGGCGATCGCGGAGGCGTCGGGGCTCGGTTTGCTGACGCAATCGCAACCAGGTCCCGCCGGCGGAGGGCCGGGTCCGAATTGGAGACACGGCGGCCGGCGCGGTTCGTTCGGCCCTGGGCCAGGCGCGCCACCGCCGCCTCAGAACTAGCTCTTTGACGGCAAGTTCGGCGCGTATCGGGATTCGCTCCCTGCGGTCGCGGCTCGGAATCCGGAATGGAAGCGTCGATGACGGATTTAGCACCTCGACCGCCCTAAACCGTAAGGTCGAGATGGAGTTTTTTCTCCAGGTAGTCGCGGCTGATCCGCGCGCTTTCCTTCGGCGGCTGGAAGGGCGATGAATCCAGTTCCACCGTCAGCCAGCCGCGCCAACTCGTATCGTTCAAGTACCCCATCAGCGCTGGAAAATCCACGCCGCCCTCGCCGAGGGGGAAGAAGAGCGGATGCGTCATCGGTTCGTGATGCGCCACGCGGTGCTTCGCGCCACCGCGATTTTCCGGCTTTACGTCTTTGAGGTGATACTCGATCACGCGCGATCCCAGTGTCCGCGCTAGCGCGACCGGGTCCATCCCGGCCATCGTAATCTGGCCTGTGTCCAGCACGAACCATACGTCCCGCGGGTTCGTATGGCTGAGCACAAAATCGATCTCGCGCCGGTTTTCCAACTGCGACCACATGTGCGCGTGGAAGGCGAACTTTAATCCTTCGGCCGAAGTGCGGCGGCCAATTGCGTTCAACACCGAGGCGATTTGCTTCAAATCTTCAGCCGATGTGCCCTCCGGATGCCGCGCACCGGTGTTGATTTTCAAATGATCGCAGCCGAGCAGCTTGATGAAGCGCACCAGCCGCAGGTGTTCTTCGATAATTTTCTCGTGCTTGGCCGGATCTTCAAAGTGCATTTCCATCGGACCGCTGTTGGAGATGGTGACGAAGCGCAAGCCGAGCGCCTCCACTTTCTTTTGCAGGTCGTCCGCTCCGGGCGCTCCGCGCAACAAATAATCGCGCCAGAAATATTGGATGAAGGATTCCACCCAGCGATAGCCAACTTCGCGCGCCTCGCGGAAGGAGAGAAAGACGTCGTTTTCCCAACCGCCGCGTGTGTTGCTGGTGATGCCAATGTGATATTGCATCCCCTTGGCCGCGGCAAGGCGGGCTGCGGCGGTCAAAGCAAGAAATTCACGGCGCGTGCTCGGCATTTGACGAACGTATCAAAACGCGCGCCCGGCATCAACGCCGCCTGCGCGGCGGCGGAGAGATCGCGCAGGAACCTGCTACCATAAGGGTTAAACGAGGTGGGTTGTTCATGCCGCGATTCCTGCCGTTGTATTTTTGTGTTTTTCTTTTCGTTCCGGCGGTCTCAGCCGCGCAGAGCGCACCCGCGGAAGCGCAGAGCACGGGATCCGACGCCGATCTCCGCGCCAACCTGAAGAGTCTCACTAGCATCTTCACGACTCTGCAAACGAATTTTGCAGATCCGGTGGACGGCGACCAATTGCTCTACCACGGCGCTATTCCCGGCATGCTGCACACACTCGATCCGCATTCGAATTTTCTCGACCGCAAGGCGTACGAAGCGCTGCGGGAGGATCAGGAAGGCCATTATTTCGGCGTCGGCATGATGGTGGGCGCGCCGAACGGACACGTGGCGGTAATGTATCCCATCCCCGGATCGCCGGCTTTTCGCGCCGGGCTGCGGGCGGGCGACGTCATCGTCGGCGTGGACGACCGGACCATCGACCGGCAGAATACGTCGGAAGTCGCCACGCTATTGCGCGGGCCGCGCGGCGCCAAGGTCCAAATCACGGTGCGCCGCGAGGGAACCCCCAAGCCGCTCTCCTTCCTGGTTACTCGCGACGCCGTTCCGCAAGCCAGTGTGCGGCCCTCCTTCTGGCTGCGTCCCGGGGTAGCCTATCTCGGCATCGAGTCGTTCAACGAAAATACCGCGCAAGAGGTGGAGGACGCGCTGGGCCAGTTGGGTGAGAGCAACGTCGAAGGACTGGTGCTGGACCTTCGCGGCAATCCCGGAGGCTTGCTTACAGCGGGCGTCGCCGTCGCCGAGCGCTTTCTCAAGAAGGGGCAGGTGATCGTCACTCATCACGGCCGCACGTCGCCGGAAAGCCGCTTCGTTGCCAAGCGCGGCAATGCGGGGCGGGACTATCCGGTAGTGGTGCTGGTGAACCGCAACTCCGCTTCGGCCGCTGAAATCGTCTCGGGCGCCCTGCAGGACCACGACCGCGCCTGGATACTTGGTGAGCCGACGTTTGGCAAGGGCCTGGTGCAATCCCAGTATCCCCTCTCCGACGATTGCGCTTTGCTGCTGACCATTGCGAAATATTACACGCCGAGCGGGCGGCTGATCCAGCGCGACTACTCGCACCACTCGCTGCTCGAATACTATAGCCGCATGGACCGGGCGAAAAATCCGCAGGACATGAAGCACACCGACAGCGGCCGCGTGGTCTACGGAGGCGATGGGATCGCGCCGGATGAACGCTACGAGCCGCCTACGCTGACAGACTTTCAAGCGCGATTGTTGCGCAATTTCGCTTTTTTTAACTACGGCTCAAAGTACTTTGCGTCGCATCCCACGACATTGCCTGCCGATTGGAAACCGGGAGACGATGTTTTGAACGATTTCCGCGCCTTCCTGAAGCAGAGCAATCTGACCTTCACCGACGCAGAGTTCAACCAGGAACAAACCTGGATTGGCCAGCAATTGAAAATTGAATTGTTCCTCACCGCGTTCAACAAAGACGCCTCGGACCGCGTTGCGATCGCGACGGACCCGGCGGTGGTCAAAGGCACTGAGTCGCTACCCGCCTCGCGCAGCCTTTTGGCGCGTGCGAGACTCGCGCAACGAACGCTCCCGCCGAGGGAATTGAACCGGTAGTTTGCCGCCCCGCGCGAGGCGCGCTATTCGGTGGCTTGCTCGGCTTCTTCGGCGCCGGCCGCGCCCACCGATTCGGCCTGCTTGATAATCCGGCGCGCCTCCGCCGCGAGATCCCTGGCGACCCGCACCTCGAACGGAAGGTTCGGCAGCACTTGATCCCCCACCATCACCCCAGCGATTCCGTTGGCTTCGAGCACGCTCTGAATCGACAGCGCCTCCATCTCGGAGGCGGCGTCGAACACCGTCTCCAGGTCCAAGTCGTGCGAATCGTCGACTTCCACAAATTCGTCTTCGATGGGATTCGCCGCCAGAAGCGCCTCCGCACGCGCCACGTCCGCCGCCGGCACGCGCACTTCGTAAGCGCCCTCGACAATACCGGGGGCGTGGTCGTCCAGCAATTGCGCGGCAATCCCGCTCTCTACGAGCAGAGCTCGCACTTCCTGGGCATCTTCCTCCGCGGAATCGTCGGCGGAGCGGAACACGGTCAGCAGTTGGACGTCGCTCATGATTCGAGCATAGCGCAGCCCGGGCAGGGCGTCGGGGAACTTCGCGCCGGCGCCGGCTGGTAACGGTAGAATAGATACGGGAGGTGGCCATGCAAGAGGAAAATGGCGGCAAACTGGTGTGGTTTTTAGTGGGAGCGGCGGTGGGCGCGAGCGTTGCGCTTCTGTACGCGCCCGCGTCGGGCAACGTAACGCGGCGCAAACTGGCGCGCACGGCGCAGGACGGCCGGGAGACGCTGGAGGATTCCGGACGCGATATGCTCGACCGGGGCCGCGAGCTTTATGAGAAGGGGCGCAAAATCGCCGACGAAGCCGCCGACATGTTCGAGCGGGGCCGCAAACTCGTTCAGGGCTGACGTGCTGCCCGCATTTTCGAACGAAGCCTCAGCCGACTTCTCGCAACCCGGGAATCGTCAGGCGCTTAAAACGGCGCTCGCCCAAGTTCGCGCGGAGTTTGGACGCGAATACGAACTATTGATCGATGGGGAACGGCTGAGGGCGCCGCAGAAGTTCCGCTCCGTGAATCCGTCGCGGCCGGACGAAATTGTTGGGATTCACCAAAAAGCGACCGTTGAGATGGCTCGGCGCGCGGTCGCTTCCCTTCACGCATTCTTCCCGGAATGGAGCCGCACGCCAGCCGCCGCGCGCGCTGAAAAAGCTATCCGCGCGGCCGCCATCCTGCGCCGCCGGAAGCTTGAATTCGACGCGTGGCTGGTATACGAAGCCGGCAAAACCGCGGCCGAAGCGGACGCCGATGTCTCCGAGGCGATCGATTTCTGCGAATATTACGCGCGCGGCATGTTACGCCTGTCCACGCCCGAACCGTTGACACAACTGCCGGGTGAGTCTGGTCAATTGGTCTACCTCGCGCTGGGCGCGGGCGTGATTATTCCGCCGTGGAACTTCCCGCTCGCCATCCTCGCCGGCATGAGCGTCGCCGCGCTAGTGACTGGCAACACGGTTGTGATCAAGCCATCGAGCGAAACACCGACCATCGCCGCCAAGTTCGTCGAGGTGCTGCTCGAAGCCGGTTTTCCGCCGCGCAGTTTTGCATTCTTGACCGGCAGCGGCGCGGCGATCGGCGATGCGCTGGTGGAGCATCCGAAAACACGCTTCGTGTCTTTCACCGGCTCGCGCGATGTCGGACTTCGAATTAACGAACTTGCCGCCAAACCGCAAAAGGGCCAGATCTGGATCAAGCGCGTGATCGCGGAGATGGGCGGCAAGGACGCCATCGTTGTCGATTCCGAAGGCGATCTGGACGCGGCCCTTGCGGGTGTCGTCGCGTCTGCGTTCGGCTATCAGGGCCAGAAATGTTCGGCCTGCTCGCGCGCGATTGTCGACCAGGCCATCTACGATGAATTTCTGTCGCGTCTGTCGCCGAAAGTCCGCGCTCTGGCGACCGGCGCCGCCGACGATCTGGCGAACTACATGGGACCGGTGATCAGCGAGACGGCCATGCGCGGCATTCTCGATTACATCGAGATCGGTAAGCAAGAAGGGCGCCTCGTGTGCGGCGGCAATCGCTTGCCCGGCGATGGGTATTTCCTGGAGCCGGCGGTTTTCGCCGATATCGAGTGCGGCGCCCGCGTTTTCCAGGAAGAAATTTTCGGCCCGGTGCTGGCAGTTACGAAGGCTCGCGATTTCGATCATGCGCTCGAACTCGCCAACGGCACCGAATACGGGTTGACGGGCGCTGTCTATACTCGAAACCCGGATAAGATCGCCCAGGCCCGCGACCGGTTCTTCGCCGGCAACCTTTACATCAACCGCAAATGCACGGGCGCGATGGTCGGCTGCCACCCGTTCGGAGGCTTCAATATGTCCGGCACCGATTCCAAGGCGGGCGGTCCGGACTATCTGCTGCAATTCGTCCAAGCCAAATCGATCGCGGAAAAGCTATAATGGAAAAACCCCGATAAGAAGGGGACCAAGAAGTCGCAATTCCAGGGTCAACTCCGACCGACGCGGCGAAGGGGGGCGAAGTTCAGCTCCCCTTCTCGTTTTTTTGGGAGCGCCACGCCGGCCGCCGCGCATAGAGTTCAGGCCGGCGACGGTGAAGCATAAGATGGCAAAACGAGAACATCGCATGCCGCCGGTGCAACTGACCGCAATGGCTCCGCCGCCGTCAGCCGCGCGCCATGTTTCTTAAGAACTTCACACCGTCGGCGGCGATGGCGTCCGGGCTGGGCGCCAAGTCGCGCCAGATGCAGGCTGCGGCGGCGATCTCCTTGATGGAAAAGCCGAAGCTCTCAATCACCAGCCAGCCATCGTAATTCTGCTCCTTCAGGATTTCGAAGAGCACGCGCCATTCGACGTGGCCGCTGCCCGGCGTGCCGCGGTCGTTTTCACAGGAGTGAACGTGACGTAGGTGGCGCCCGACGCCCGCCATGCCTGCTGCTAGATTTTTCTCCTCGATATTGGCGTGAAACGTGTCGAACAGCACGCCGATTTTCGGGTGGTTCACTTCGTCGCACAGCCGCGCACTGTCCGCCGCCGTGTTCAGGAAAAACGTCTCGAAGCGATTCAGCGGCTCCATCGCGAGCGTCACGTCATGAGCGGTCAGCGCGTCGCCGAGCGATCGCAGTCCGTCCACCCCGCGCTTCCACTCCTCTTCGGTCCGGCGCCGTCCGGGAAGATAGCCTACTGCCGAGCAGAACGGACCGGCCAGCATCTTCGCGCCCATCGCCGCGGTCCCCTCAATCGCGCGCAACAGATACTCGCGCGTGGTCTTCCGCGTTTGCTCGTCCTCGCAGATCAGACTCTGCGTTCCGGTCAGAGCCGTGCAAACCGTGCAGCCCAATCCCAAATCACCGAGCGCCTTCCTAACATCGGCCGCCGGAAATGCTTCAAACGCAAACGTCGAGATTTCGACACCGTCAAAACCCCATTCCCTGATCCGCGGCAATAGCCCCAAATTCGACCGGTCGAAGTTCGCCGTCCACAGGAACGTGTTCACGCCGAATTTCATGCCGCGGCCTTTTTAACAAGCGGCGCCGCATCCGGATTGCCCGGGCCGAAATGCTTCAGCATCACCAGCTTTTCGGTGCCGCTCCGGTTGGTGATTTTCACGCCGGCGTTGGCCGCCGCCGCGCTGACGAACAGCTCATCTTTGGTCATTTCCCCGAAGCGGATCAGCGACGGCGTTTCCACTTCCATCGCGCCAATCTGTCCCAGGCCCTGCACCACGATCAGGCCATACGCGGCGGCGTCGTGAATCGCCACGCTGCGGCCCGGGAGCACTGTCAGTTCCTTAGCCGAGTAGTGCGGCGTCGAATACACCACCCATTGTTCCGAATATCCCGCGCCCGCCATCTCCGCCTCCGCCCGCACCGGTCGAGGGTGGAACAGCCGGTGCGCGGCGAATTCCGGATCTAGATTTGCCTCCCAGTCCAACATGCTGAGAAGGTAGTCCAAATCGTGATGATGTTCCGGCGGAACGTCCTTCACCAGCAGATCCCACGGCACGTAACGGCCTTCCACCATCGACTGGAACATACCAAACACGTCGGAGTTCACCTGCGGCTCATAGGTGACAAGCGACCCCGGAGCGTGCAGAATACCCGCGTCGATCTGCCACCCCGTGCCAGGCTTCAGCTTGTACGCCTTCGAGTGATACAAAATGCCGTTGTCGCCCTGGTTCCAACGCTCCAGGCAACGCCGCACGTCGTCCGTCGTAGTGCCCGGCTCCAGTCCCATGAACGTGTACGGAAAATTGTTGTCCTTGAAATTGTACTGCGGAGGAAAATAATAGGCCTCGGGTTTGCCGTTGCGTCCCACGCGCTTGGCGAACTCGTCGCTCTGGTGCATGTGGTGCGGAATCGGGCCCAGGTTGTCGAAGAACTTGCACAGCAGATTCCAGCCGCCGCGCTCGCGCATGACGCCGGCGCCGAGGAATTCGTCGCCGTGTTCCTCAATGGCTTGCCGCAGACGCACTCTCTGCCCGCGAAAATCGATGTAGCTGAGGCCTTCGTCTTCGGGCGTGCCCGGCCCGTTATCGGCGCGCGTGGTGCTGGAAAACCAGCGTTCGTCGATGCCACCGCGGTGGGCGCCCAGCGCGTATAAATCGCGCGGGTCCAGTTTCAGGCGGCCGCCCGGCATTAGAAACGAACGCGGCACCCAGCACGGCGCCAGGCGGACGATTCCCTCGCCCGCCTTCAAGGCTTCAGTAACAAGTTGAGATTGGCTCATGTGGAGTCGTTATGGATGGGTGACTTTGGCCAACGCGTTTTGCTTCGGTCTTACCTTCAACAGGATCGCCTGTGGCGCTTCGTAGGAGTTCTGCTGCCGCGCGCGCGTCTCAATCGTGCCGCCGACGTAGATCAATTGCTCGATCGGCGCGGCTTGCGGCAACGCTTCGATGGTAAATGTGCGGCGGTTCTGCTCCTCGGTAATCAGGACGCCGTTCAATCCCACGTCGGCCACCTTTACGCGCGGAGGCAGGTTCCGCACTTCCAAGGGCACGCGCCCTCCGAATCCGTTTTCACGCTGAATGGAAATGGTGACTTGCGCCGTTCCGCCCGGCTCCAGAACAACTTCCTTGGTCTCGGAGGTGACCAGCAGATCGGGCTTCGGAGCCAACGCGATCAATTTCAAATTGTCTTCGGGATCGGCCGTGTGCGATAGAATTCGCGCTCCCGCCTTCGCCCGGCCGGCGGCCTGCAATGGAACGGCGAGCGCGAGTGTGGCGTTTGCATCGGCGCTCAGCAGCAACGTCGTCGTCACCTGATCCGGAGCGATAATTCCGGTATTCGCGTGAAAGCCGGCCGGCAAGTCCTTGAGCGAAACGTCAATCGGTCCGTTGAATTCATCCATGCGCGACGCTGTCACCGTGATCGGGATGCAGCCGCCCGCAGGCACGTTCGGATTCTGCGGTGAAACGCTCAGCCGGAAATCGGGCGCAGGCTCGCGCAGTGTCAGCCGGTATGCAAACGTCGCGCCACCCAGCCCCCGCACGTCGCGCAAACGCACCAGATAATCTCCATCCGCCGGAGCCGTGAAATGCACCAGCGAATCCTTGTCGTATCCGGGACCGCCGTCGTCATTGCGGTAGTACAGCCGCACCAGCGGCAGCCCATTCGGCGCAAATTGCTTTCCAGGCGGAAAAATCCGCACTTTGTATACCGGTTTGTCTACCGCGTGCGCTTCCGTAGTCGTATCGAAGTATGCCAGCCGCTGGCCGCCGAACGAATCGAAAAACATGTCGCTATCCGGCCCGGCCGGCAAGGCTTCCACGCGATCCACCTCTCCCCCGATCATTATGTAATCGCCAACGTTGATGCCTGTCGGAGACAACAGCCGGATACCGCGAGATGCCGAGTCGCGCTCCGACAGCGTGGTGGCAGTTTCCAGGACCGCGCGCACCGTCGCGCGCTCAATCGGCTCGCCTTTGGCGTCCAGCACATCCACCACCGAATCCAGATCCGAGCCGAGCCGCCGCGCGTTCACGTCAATCACTAGCGTCTGCCCCTTGCGCGCATGAAAGCGGTAGTAGTTCTCCACCGGCGTCCCGTCCTTGGCCGGGGCATCGATGCGCCCGTTGATGGTTACCGGCACGCTCACCATCTGCGCCTTCGCGGCGGTCACGTTCGCGCCCGACGCATCGGTTTCCGGCTCCTGGCCGACAGCCAGCTTCACCTCGTTAAATGCAAACCCATGCGGCGTTTTCGGCCGCAGCATAATGGCATCTTCTTCGCCTGGCGATGCCGCTCCCTTCACCGGCACGTTTGCGACGCCCAGGTCGTACCCCCACAACGAGACGCTCCGCGTTTTTCCCAACTCCACGCCCAGCGGATAGGCGCTGGCGACCACCGGGTAGTTGCCGGCTATGATCCGGTAAAAATTCGACGCCTTTCCGCTCTCCAAGTAATCCGCCACGCGGACGTAATATGTTCCCGCCTTGGCGAACGTGTGCGCGAACATACTCGCGTCCATCGCGCCATCGGCGCCGAACTCTTTAATCGCATTCTGGTCACCGTCGAGAATT
>JBDTAT010000155.1:0-2633 GCA_039924505.1 Bryobacteraceae bacterium | reverse complement strand
CGGCTTTGGCAAGCCGCGCTGTGGACTGCGGGCCTGGGCGGCTTGCTGGCGGCCGCGGTGTTGGCGATCGGCGAAGTCGGGCGCCACTTCCGCCAAGCTGCCGCCAAAGGCGCGCGGCGACCGGCGTCGATTCCTTACGCGCCCGCCATTACGTTGGGCGCTTGGTTATCGCTGGTGCCTCGAATGTGATGAATTCCCGCCGCTCAAGGCGGGAACCAGCAGCGTTTTGGATTCGCATGGCCCCGCCCAAAAGCGGCGGGCAGGTTGAACGAAGAGTCAGGAGAAACGTATGGATCGCAGGTTTCTGACGGTGTTGGGCGTAAGCCTCGTGTTTGCGCTCGTGGTCTCAAGCATCTTTTACCAGATGACAGCCCGCGGGAATAGTTCCAAGAAACCCGAGAGCAACGAGATGAAGGATATCGTGGTGGCCACTCACCCGCTGGGCGTCGGCGTGAGCGTGAAACCCGTCGATGTAAAGCTTGCGAAAACTCCGGCGGAAGCCTTTCCCAAGGGCGCATTCTCCAAAGTGGAAGAAGTGATCGACCGGCCGGTGATCAGCAATATCCTCATGGACGAGCCGCTGCTGGAGGGCCGCCTGGCGGCGCGGGGTAGCGGCCTCGGCCTGGCGCCGATCATTCCCGTCGGGATGCGGGCCGTTTCGGTTCGTGTGAACGATGTCGCGGGCGTCGCCGGGTTCGTTCTTCCGGGAATGCGGGTGGACGTCCTGGTGACGGGCCGTCCGCCGAATTCCGACGGGACGATTACTTCGACATGCCTCCAGAATATTCTGGTCCTATCGGCTGGGCAAACGATTCAGCCGGACGCACGCGGCCAAGCGATTCAGGCCCCTACGGTGACGCTGCTGGCCGATCCGGAACAGGCCGAGACGCTCACCCTGGCAAACAATGAAGGGCATATACAGCTCGTTCTGCGAAATTCGAGCGATCAAGGCATCGAAAAGACGCCGGGACGCCAAGTGGCCCAGCTCTATGGAATGCAGGCCAGCGTAAATCATCCCAAGCCGGACAACTCCGAGTTGCGGCCTCGGCCGCGTGTCCGGACGGTTCCGGTTGCCGCTCCGGTCGCCGCGCCGCTTCCGCCGCCCCCTCCTCCCGATGAGGTGGTAGTTATTCGCGGGACGCAGAAGACCGTCGAAATCGTGGGCCGCAGCCGCGCCCCGGAAACCAGGTAAGCAAACATGACGACGTACATTCGATTCTTACGGAATTCCATCCGCGCCCTGCTGGTATTCGCAGGAGCCGGGGTGATCGCCATCACGCCCGCCACGGCCCAGTCCTCAGCGGAAGAGCTTCACCTGACGGTAGGCAAGAGCGTGGTCATCGACTACCCCGCCGACATCCGCCAGATTTCCACCAGCACTCCGGACGTCATCGACGCCAGCCCGGTGACGACGCGCGAAATCCTGCTGCACGGCAAAGGTCTTGGCTCGGCGACGATGGTGGTTTGGAGTAAAACCGGCCAGCGCACATTCTATAGCATTAACGTCGATCTCAATCTGGAGCCGCTCAAGCGTTTGATCCACGAGACCTTCCCGGAGGAGAACGTCCAGGTCCGCTCCTCGCGCGACGAGATTGCGTTGACCGGGAGGGTCAGTTCGCCGGCCGCCGCCGACCGGATCGTGGCGATGGCAACCACGTTCGGCAAGTCGGTGGTGAATAACATGCAAATCGAGCCGGGCCCGGTAGACCAGCAGATCCTGCTCCGGGTGAAGTTCGCTGAGCTCGACCGCAACGTGGCGTCCAACTATGGCGTCAACCTGATTTCAACGGGTGCGACGAATACCATCGGCCGCGTCACCACCGGCCAGTTCCCAGCGCCCGGAGTTACATCGGTGCAACCCAATACACCGGGCCAGTCGGGATCTGCAAACCCCGCCTCGACTTTCACGGTGACCGACGCGCTGAATATTTTCGCTTTCCGGCCGGACCTGAACTTGGGGGCATTTATCAAAGCATTGCAGAGCGATGGAATCCTGCAAATCCTGGCCGAACCAAATCTGGTGACCTCGAATGGGCAGGAAGCGAGTTTTCTGGTGGGTGGCGAATTTCCGGTGCCGGTTTTGCAGGGAGGGTCGAACGCCGGCGCGGTCACCATTCAATTCCGCCAGTTCGGCATCAAGCTGCAGTTTAAACCGACGATCACCGACAACAACACCATTAAGATGCACCTCACGCAGGAGGTTTCGACGATTGATTTAGCGGACGCCGTGACCTTCAATGGTTTCACAATTCCCGCGCTTTCCACGCGGCGGGCCGAAACCAGCGTCGAACTGGGACAAGGTCAGAGCTTCATTGTTGCCGGTTTGATCGACAATCGCGAAAACGATACCTTCTCGAAGATTCCCGGGCTTGGTAATCTTCCGATTTTTGGCCAACTGTTCAAGACGCGGACGCAGAATAGATCGCGCACGGAGCTGGTCATGCTGGTGACGCCCGAGATTACCCACCCGTTGCGAGCGGGCGAGAAAGCGCCTACCCCCTACATGCCGCGCGATTTCCTGGTGCCGATCACGCCGGCCTCGCGCGAAAAATCCGACCTGATGTGGAAGGGCGGAAAGAAGAAGTAGCTGTATGGCCCGACCGGGACAGTGAAGGACAGACGGCCCCATTATG
>JBDTAT010000154.1:0-4399 GCA_039924505.1 Bryobacteraceae bacterium | reverse complement strand
GACTTTAGTGGAGCATGGAAACCACGAAACCCCGCACAACAGAGATGATCGAAACCCGGAAGCGTTCGAGCAATTCCGCAACGCGATGAAGACGATTCTGTTAGTCCCAAAGAGTGTGTTTCCCAGCAGTCCTTTCAAACAGCACACTGCCGAAAAGAAAAAGCCAGCCGCCCGAAAAGGCTGGCTGGATTTCTTTTTGCCGCGTTGCGCTCGCTCTCTTTCTTAGTTAAACCACGCCTGGTCGTCTGGCTGTTTCCCTATGAGCTGTTTCCAGGTGAAACGCTTCGATTACGACACGGGCGAATGCCTCAACACTTTCCTTCTACCGGCCGATTGGAAGGCCGCTTAAAGGTCCCCGAGGGTTGTGCCGATTATTACTTGGGGCGGGAGCTATCCACGTGGCGGGCGGAATGGTCTGTGCGGAACGAAATAATGTCGCGGAGCCGCAGGTAAAGGCACGTTTGTGGAGGCGCCTCGTTTCGCCCTCACTCTCCGATCTCTTCTTTTTCTTTATAGCCGCCTGGATGTTCCTGGTCAGTCCGGCAGGTTGGCAGCGGCTGCTACTGGATGCGGACGCGGCGCTGCATTTGCGCATCGGTGAGATTATTCTCGCGGCCCACAGCGTGCCGTCGCAGGACCTGTTCTCGTTTTCAAAACCTGCGGGGACCTGGTACGCGTTCGAGTGGTTATCCGAGATTACCTACGCATGGGTGTTCAACCTGGCTGGGCTCAAGGGCGTCACGCTGCTGGCGGGCGTGCTGATTGCGCTGTCGATCACGGTGCTGTTGAAGTACTCGGTGTGGAAAGGCGCGGACGGCGTTATCGCGCTGGTTCTAACGATGCTCGCGGCAACTGCTTTGTCGATTCACTTCTATGCGCGGCCGCATTTGTTTACGTTGCTGCTGCTTGCCGTCGCGGTTTGGGTGCTGGAATACAACCGGCGGCAGGGAGGCTGGCTGGTTTGGTGCCTGGTTCCGCTCACCGCACTGTGGACCAATCTGCACGGCGGCTTCTTTGTATTTTTTGCGCTGCTGGCGCTGCGCGCGACCGGGTGCGCGGGCGAGGCTTGGTTCTGGCCCTCTATCCGGCGCGAACGGCGCCGCGAAACTCTGCAACTGGTGGCGCTGGGCGCCGCTTGTGGAATCGCATCGCTGGCGAATCCCTACGGAATTAATCTGCACCGTCACATCCTCGAGACTCTAAACTCTCCCTGGATTATGGACAATGTGCTGGAATTCAAGTCGCCCAGCTTTCGTTCGGAAGAACTCTTGGATTTCATGATCCTGTTATTTGCAGGCCTGGCCTGCATCGCGCCTCTGATTCAAAAGCGGAGCCTGGTGGAACCGCTGTGGATCGTATTCCTGGCTTACTGCTCGCTGATTTCGGTGCGTCATGTCACGATCTTCGTGCTGGTGGCGACGCCGGTGATTGCCGTGGAGCTTTCGGAGTGGTGGACCGGTGTGACTTGGTCCCGGCCGAGAACGTCACTGCTCGGAACGCTGGGCGATCTCTCTCGCGCGGTCTCCGAAAAGCTTCCAGGCGCCAGTCTGTTCATTCCGATCGCGATTATAGGATTGGCGTTCGCGCCGGGCCTCAATTGGCCGGTGGCCTTCCCGGAAGGAGCGGTCCCGGTAAGACTAATCGAACCGCATCTCGATCTTCTTGCGAGTGGCCGGCTGTTTGCTTCGGACCAGATCGCCGACTATTTGATCTACCGGAACTACCCGCGCCAAAAAGTCTTCCTGGACAGCCGGCACAACTACTATGGGGAGGCCATCGGCAACGACTACCTCGCCATCAATAAGGGCGGTCCGGAATGGCGGAGGCTCTTCGACCGCTACGGATTCACGCTGATCCTGTGCAACGCGGACGCGCCGCTGGCGGCATTGGTCGAGGAAGCTGGTGGATGGCGGGTCGTCGACCGCGATGCCAAATACATTTTATTCGAGCGCGGGACGGGAGGATAACGGTGGCCGGCCGGACACGCTATTTACTGCGGCCGAGAGGCCTGCCGAAGCTGCTGTCCATCGTTATTGCGATTTATAACGAAGAGGCGGCGCTGCCTTTCCTCCGCCAGCGGCTGACGGCATTAGTGGATAGACTGCAGTCGAAGACCGAGATCATTCTGGTAAACGATGGCAGCTCGGACGACTCGCTGAGCTTGCTCGTCGAGTGGGCGAACGCGAATCCCAGGGTCAAAGTCTTTAATCTCGCGCGTAATTTTGGGCATCAGGCGGCAGTAACGGCGGGCCTCGACCAGTCGGCCGGGGACGCGGTGGTCTTGATGGACGCCGATCTGCAGGATCCTCCCGAAGCGATCCATTCCATGTTGCAGGAATACTGTGCCGGATACGAAGTCGTCTATGGACGCCGTATTTCACGAGCCGGGGAGACCGGGTTCAAACGATTCAGCGCATGGTTGTTCTATCGATTGATGCGGCTGCTGATTCACCACGACCTTCCCGCGGACGCAGGCGATTTCCGGCTGGTATCGCGGCGGTGTCTGGATGCGGTGCTGGCCATGCGCGAAATGCACCGGTTCCTCCGCGGGATGATCGCGTGGGTCGGCTTCCCCCAGACCTCCGTGCCGTACGCCCGGGAGCGCCGCGTAGCCGGACAAACGAAGTACCCGCTGCGCAAGATGATCCGGCTGGCGTGGACGGCCGCCGTGTCGTTCTCTCCGACTCCGCTGCGGATGAGTTTCTGGCTGGGATTTACGATTGCCGCTGTCGGGATGGTGGAGGCCGCGAACGCCGTCATCCGCACCATGCTTGGGCTGTATGTAGTGCCGGGGTGGAGCTCGATGATCGTAGTCACCTGTCTGGCCGGCGGTTCCATTCTCGTCTGCATAGGGGTGCTGGGAGAATATGTCGGGCGAATTTTCGAAGCCATCAAGGAGCGCCCACTGTACGTGATCGCGTCGAGCCTCGGCGGGCGGGAGCCGCCGGTCCCGGTGCTGAATACCGATGCCGGCGCCGATCCGGTTCCACAGCAACTTGCGATCCTCATGGAAGCCAACCATGCGCGGGCAAACGATGAGAGATAGCGGAATGGTGCGCGATAACGAGAGAGCGTTTCACGATTTGTGGGCGTCGTGTACGCCGCTCGACCGGATCGGGGTGCAGGAAGCGTTCGAGTCGCCGGCCGCGGTTGAGAATCGGGCGATTCTCGCTCTAATGGGCGACCTTCGAGGCAAACGAGTGCTCGACGTTGGCGCTGGACTGGGGGAATCTTCGGTCTACTTCGCGCTGCTCGGCGCCGATGTGACAGCCGTCGACCTCTCGCCCGGAATGGTCGAGTGCGCGGTCGCTCTCGGCAAGCTTCACGGCGTCGGGATTCAGGGCGTGGTGCAGTCGGGGGAAAGTCTGGACGTTCCCGAAAATCACTTCGATATCGTCTATATCGCGAACACGATTCACCACGTCACCGACAAGGAGCGCCTGTTTCAGCAGATCCATAAGGCGCTGAAGCCCGGCGGGAGGTTCTTTTCCTACGATCCGCTCGCTTACAATCCGCTCATCAATATTTATCGCCGGATGGCGACCCAAGTGCGCACCCCTGATGAAGCGCCCTTGACGTTCGGCGATTTGCGGATCGCCCGGCGATATTTCCAAAACGTTCAGCACCGCGAGTTCTGGCTGCTGACGCTGTCCTTGTTTGTGAAATATTACCTGGTAGACCGGACGCATCCAAACAGCGACCGGTACTGGAAAAGGATTCTACGTGAGACGCCGCGGAGTCTGTGGTGGTGGATGCCGCTTCGGGCGCTCGACCGTTGGATAACCCGCATCCCAGTCGTGCGCAGGCTCGCATGGAATATGGTGATGTGGGGTGAAAAGGTGAAGAGTTGATTGCGGCCGGCAAGAGAAAAGCGACGCCGCGTGCGGCGGGCCGGCTGAGCAGTTTAGCCGGTCGCACGCGGCGCTTCAAACAACGAACTACGCTTTTTTAGAGCGCTTGCGCACAAAGCCTGCGACGAATAGGCCGCTTCCAACCAGGACGAGGGTAGCCGGCTCCGGAGAGTTGCCACCGCGGCTGGTTCCACCGAGGGAGTTCCAGTTGATGGACTCATTTCCGTCTTCCTTGAAGTTGGTGTTGTTGACGAAATCCCACTCGCCCGTATTGAGGATGAAACCCGAGTCGGTGAATGTCATCGCGTTGCCATTCTCCTTGAAGGTAATGACGGGCGCGTTCAGCGGGTTGCATGGGCCAGAAAGTTGTGCAGGGGTGATGAAACTGGCGTTACTGCTGCACCCGCCAATCAGATTGGTGTTCCCGTTGCCGGCCGCGTTGTTTGGCTCCAGGTTGGTCGGAGGAAGGTTCCCGAATTTTCCCTGATCGCTGGAGTCGAATATGGTGTCGTCGGATGTCGTTTGCGTGAAAATCCCGCTTTGCCCCG
>JBDTAT010000153.1:0-3075 GCA_039924505.1 Bryobacteraceae bacterium | reverse complement strand
GCTCAGTTGTTTGGTGACGTTCGATTCCAGCAGCCGCGTACTTTCCGGGTGGTGCAGGGTTTCGTAGGCGCCCAGAGTGGCATAATTCGACAGCGTGAATTGAGGAAAATCGCCGGGGGCCTGGAATTGATTCACTAAAGATGGGGAGAGACCGATGGCCGTTCCGGGAGTTTTCACGTTCGGGATGGTATTCTCGGTCCACTCGCCATAGCCGGCCAGAATGTTGACGACCCAAGTGGGGCTGGGGGTAAACGTGTTGCCGAAGGTGGCGTGGGAACGGGGATTGGGCGCGTAGGTGCCGGTCTCGCCGATGCCCCAGCCGGGAAAATTGGGACTACGTTGCACCTCCACCGGCGCCTGGGACCAGACGACGTACATGGTGTGTTTCTGGCTTCTGACCCAATCGAATCGCAGGTCGTAGCGCTCCGTGTTCGTGACGTTCTTGGCGGCGCCAAACCAATTATTGGAATTCGTGAACGCATTACCGGGCTGATTCGGCAGCGGATAAATCGCCATCACTTTCGCGCCCACCGGATCGAAACGGCTGGCCGGGATTCTATTACCGGGAAAGGGGCTGCGCGTGGCGGCGCCGGCGGAATCGACTACCGTGGTGGCCGGATCGTAGACGGCTTGCAGAGTGCCGTTGGAGTTGTAGGTCTGCGAGAAATCTCCCTGATGCTGGAGCGCGGTGGGAACGCTGGTGAGACGGGTGGACGGCGTGCCTTCGAGCAGCCCTTCATAGCTGCCGTAGAAGAACAAGTTCTTGGATTTCCAAATGGGGCCGCCGAGGCTGCCGCCAAACTGATTGCGGCCGAAGAAGGGCTTCCGTTTACCGTTCAAGTTGGTGAAAAAGTCGGTCGCGTCCAGGGCGGAATTGCGGAAATATTCAAAGCCGCTTCCATGAAAGCTGTCGGAGCCTCCCTTGGTGACGATGCTGACGACGGCTCCGCCAGACCGGCCGAACTGCACGTCGTAGCTGTTGCTAATCACCTGCATCTCCTGAACGGAATCGACCGTGGGGCTATAAATCAGGCCGTTCCACTGGGAACCGCTGGTGGCGGAGACGCCATCGATAAGAATGGCGGAGCTTTCCGTGCGCCCGCCGTTGATGCCAAAGCGGTCGTAGTTCTGATCGCCATTCGCGTTGCGAATATCGAAGGCTTCCTGAAATCCGCCGTTGGCGCGGATGAAGCCGAACGGCGTGCGCGTATTGAGGGGCAGATTTTCGACGCTGTTGGTGCTGAACCGCATGTCCTGATCGGCGGTCTGGGTGTCGAGCGGCGGCGCGGCTTCGGTGACTTCGATACGCTCGGTGGTGGCGCCGACCTGCAAGGCGACGTTCACCTCCGCCGTCTGGTTGGCGCTGAGCGTAATGCCCTGCCGCAGAAACGCCTTAAACCCGGGCGCGGAGACCGATAGCGAATAGGAGTCCGGCAGCAACTGGGAAAAAATATAGCGGCCGTCGGCGCGAGTAGCCGCGGTCCGCTTTTCGTTGGTCGAGGTGTTGGTCAGCAGCACGGTTGCGCCCGGGATTACGCCACCGGAGGGATCCGAAAGCACACCGGTGAGATTAGCGGTGAAGGCCTGGCCAAAGGCGGGTGAAGTTCCGAGGATCAGAAGGATGGCCACGGAAGTGGCGAAGACGTTGAGCCGCGAGATTCGCGTCATTTGAATTGTGCCTCCTTTTCGGCAAAATACCGGACCGGTGACAGTTTATTAAAAACTGCCAGGCTGCGCAAGCGGCTGGAGGAAGGGATGGGATGGATTTATCGCTATCGTGCCGGGACGGAGTGGCGTTGCGGGCTGCCGCACCGTTCGTGAATCGCCGGCTATTCTTGCCGTTGCCGCGCACCGTGCCAGATGTGGAGTATCTCTACGATTTCTTCATGAACGCGGTAAACGGCGATGTAAGGCAGTCCCGGAAAGACTAGCTCGCGAGTGCCTTTCGAGGAACTCGCGCAAAACGGAATGCGGCACGAAATGGTTCCTTACTCGGATGGTGGTGCGCGCCGCACCCTTTGCGCTTCTATCTGCCCGTTGCGTCCACGATTCGGCGAGCTTGCCAGGCTCTAGCAGCCATCATAAAGGGACTTTGCTACTGTCCGGGCCGCTGTGGGATTATGGCGCCGGATATAGCGGGTGATTTGGTATAGGTCATGGGCTGCCGGTTCCGTCCATCGCAGGCGCATCAAGTCTGCAATAGCTTTTGGACGTTAGCCCAAACCTCTGCGTGCTCGACGAACTCACCGCGCTCAGCCGCCGCAATTCCCCACTCGACGCCTTCCCGAAAACGAGCGGCTTCTTCGACCAAGCGTAATGCGGCATCCTTTACCAAATTCTCGGTATCGATACCAGCGTGGTTGGCGATTTGAGAAAGCTGGGCTTCCTGCTCCGGGGTGAAACGTACTTCCATGCTCCGAGATTAAAGATTTTGTTGTTTTGTGTCAACTCTTCGAGCTATCCTCCCGAATTTGTCGACTGCCTTCCGGAAGGCCAGTTTTCCGCTCCCGTTCCCGTGCTGAGGCAGAAAGTGTTTCATCGGGTTATCAGGATGCGCTTGTGGTATGTTGGCTTCCGAACCCATGAGACGCGATCTTTTCGTATTGTCTGCGCTACTGACAACTGTGGCGTTCGCACAGGCGCCGGCGCAGAGCCGGAGCCGCCGGCCCGCGATGGCTGCGACACCGAACACCGACCTTTACTACCGGCTGGCGATTGATGCCACGCCTCAGGCGGGGGTTCCGACGGGTGAGATCAAGGGACCCTTCACGCTGCCGAGCGAAGCGTATCCCGGGACGCAGCATACCTACTGGGTGTATGTGCCGGCGCAGTACAATCCGGCGGTTGCGGCCAGCCTCATGATCTACAACGATGGCCAGGCGTTCCTGGCTCCGGAGGGAGATATCCGGGCGCCGGTGGTAATGGACAATCTGATTTACCGCCGCGAGCTTCCGGTGACGATCGGCGTATTTATCAATCCCGGCCGGCGGCCCGATCAGCCGGAGCCGACGCTGAAGAACTGGGGCGATCGCGACACGAACCGGCCTACGGAATACAACACGCTTGACGATAAGT